>NZ_CAJUPA010000046.1 GCF_910588395.1 uncultured Faecalibaculum sp.
AAAGTGTTAAAAGCTATTTCACCAGAATCGTTAATACTGATATTGACTTCTAACAACATGTTGAGAAGCTTTGCAGCTTGAAATGTGAAATCAATTCTTCAGGCTGTTCTGCATTTCATTCCAGTACTGTTCAAACAACTGCTCGGAGCTGGTTGCCCGGTCAAATTCGCTTTCCTGTCCGCATTTCTTCAGCCAGGAATAAAGCTCGCGGACCCTGCTCATGGTCATTTCCACGCCTTTTCTGATGCCAGATGCTTCGCCTTTCCGGAAACCCTGTGCTTCACCTGTTCGCAGCGCCGCATCCGCCTGTTCCTTACTCAGAAACGTGTATGCAAATTCCATGGTATATTCCTCCTTCGATTCAGTAATCTTCAACAGTTCTTCGTCATCGATCTCCATGCCGCTTAAGTGCCCCAGTCCTTTGATTGTCCAAAATGGATGACGGATTTCTCCTCTGTTTACAGTATACTGCCTTCCTTCCCGTTTTGCTTTGAGCAGTCCGGCGAAATACTTCAGATCCGTGGTCATGTTCTCAATGGTCTCATCTGGCAGAGCTCCCAGATCCACCACCTGGATCCGGAAGTCCTGGATGAATCGTTCGTCCAGGACTTCCGGGATCTTCAGCTTCTCCCGCAGAGAGACCGGGGCTGTCCAGGGCCTGTCTCCGTAATACAGGACACCAGCAATAATGGGTATTGATTTCTTTCCATCCCTGGCCCGGGTCAAATACTGATTGGCGATATCCGCCATAATCCGCTCCACCATGATTGGATCCACTTTGGTCTGATTCTCCATGCAGGTGATGGCCAGTTCTTCATCTGTGACCAGGTCCACCACCAGCATCACGGAATCCTGCTCCAGGAAGGACAATGTGTCTGCCATATCCCGGGGGATATGGACAGGATAATGGCGGAAGGAAGCAGGATCAATGTCCCACCTGTGGCCGGTGATCAATTCCATGGCTTCCTTGTGTTCGGCAGGATTCTCCAGCAGATGACGTTCCAGGATGTCTTTCTCTTTTCCCAAAGTCATACCTCCTTTATTCATTCATTTGGGCCCATTCGGTTAGGTAAGTCATGAAGGGCATACTGGTTATATTCGCCAGATTTTCGGATATTTGCGAAAATTCATCTGAAAAGAGTGCTTTCAGTCATAAGGCTGTCATTTTTTCAACAGGTTTCATGGTCATGTTCCGCTATTGTCAGATATCACAACCCGGTTCTGAATCTGCATTGGATGAAGCCGCAGCCGCTGTTTGTCCTGGCACCGGTTCTGCTGTGACCCGCTTCTGCTGTGACCTGCTTCTGTTATAATCATTTCATGAGACTGCTAAGTGACTGCATGCAGGAAATCGAGGTGAAAAAATCCCGATTTCTCTGTTATCTGCACCGGACAGAGAGCGAAGAAGATGCCCGTGCGTTTATCCGTCAGATCCGGAAGGAGCACCCCCAGGCACGGCATGTCTGCACCGGGATGATCATTGACGGGCTCCGGCGTTCCAGCGATGACGGAGAGCCCTCCGGAACCGCCGGCCGCCCCATTCTCTCTGTGCTGGAGGGAGCGGATATGGATCATGTCTGCGCTGCGGTGGTGCGCTATTTCGGCGGAACATTGCTGGGAACCGGCGGGCTGGTCCGGGCGTATTCCGATGCGGTGAAAACCGCACTGGATGCAGCGGTGCTGGGAGAAGCCAGGAAGATGCGGCGGTATACCCTCACGGTTCCGTATTCTCTTTCCGGTCGGATTGAAAACTGGCTGATGCAGACAGGGGACATTCTGGATACCCGGTATGACCAGGCAGTGACGTATGAATTCCTGGTACCGGAACCGGTGGAGGACCTAGTGGCGGAAATGACTTCCGGGCGGTGCCAGGCGCTGTTTCTCGGAGAAGAAGTGACGGAAATCTGACATGCCGTTCACATTCTCCTGCCACAGCTGCTGTTTATACTGAAGGTGTCAGATAACAGGGAATCCGTCAGATTCCCTGCTGGAGAGGAGACTGTTTCATGAGCGGACTGCTGATGATTTTCATGATATTCTTGTTCTTTATGCTGTTTCTGCCGGCTATGCTGTACATGCTGCCGGTATTCCTGATTGTGTGGCTGGTGTCGGCAATCGTGAACAGCTTCCGGGGCGGACGCCGGCAGGCAGGTTCCACGGGGAATGGACAGACGTTTTACTACTATCGTTCTTCCAACCCCGGCCAGGATTCACAGACTATGAACGGAACCCGGGAAATCCCCCGGCGGGCTGCCCGTCCGGATTCCATTGATGCAGAGTATACAGAGTCGGAGGTTGGCGATGACCTACGTGATCCGCAGTGATTCTCTGGGGCTGGATCAGGAGATCCGGGATCTGCTGGAAAAATCCATGATTTCCATGTCGGAGAAAGAGGTCCAGGCGTGGATGGATCACCTGTATGACCCCGGACAGATGTTTGTCATGATCCGGGACGACCGCCCGGTCTCCTGCATTCAGGTCAAAAACCGGGTGCTCAGACTCAAGGACCGGCAGCTGACGGTTTCAGTGCCGGTTCTTTTCTGCACCCATCCGGATTACCGCCTGCAGCGGTGTTTCGGGAAGCTGATGGAAGCCGTGATTGCCAAAGCCGCTGCCAATGACCTGGTGCTGATGACAGTGAGCGATCAGGTAAAGGTGCTGGAAAAGCGCAGTTTTTCCCCGGTGGCCAGGTGCCGGGAATACTGGCTGGACCGGGTGCAGATACCGGAGATGGAAGATGGCACGGTGCGTCCCTGGCGCCGGGAGGATCTGTATCCGGTGTATCTGCAGTTCATGAAGAATTTTCCGGTGCGGATCCAGCTGGACCGGCGGAATTTCGAGGCGCAGCTGGAATACCTGCGGCAAAGCGGACGACGGATCTGGGTGGCAATGGATCAGTGGCATCATGCGGAGGGATTCGCGGTGACTGTTCCCGTATCCACCGGGGTGCGCTTTGAGCTGATTGTGTATGAGAACACCAGAGCGCTGCTGAATCTGCTGGCCCGACAGGCCAGGTTTACCCGGACACTGGTGGTGGAAACCGGTCCCAATGAAGCACTGGAGCGTCTGTTTGAAGGGGTGATTCACCGGCCAAAGGCTTCCGTGATGGTGCGTCTGACAAACTGGCAGCTGCTTTCCCGGTGGCTGGAAAAGGAAATCCGGCATCCGCAGGGGCTGTTCGAAACCTTCGATGATCCCATGTGGCTGGGGATGCTGTAAGAGGAAAAAAAGGCAGAGAACAGCTGTCTGCCTGGTGAATTGAATGTTAAAACACCCTTTGGTGCCGGTTGCAGAGTGAGATCTGCGGCAGGCTTCAAAGGGTGTTTTTGTGTTTTGTCTGGCAAATCTTGAATCAGTCTTTCAGACAGCCAATCGGTACCACATATACACCGTCAGTCCGCCGATATGCATACTGTCCGGTTCCGGTGAGAACCATCAGTAAAGAAGGAGATTTCATCCTGGTTGTATCCAGCTTACCCTGCAGTTTCTTCAAGTTTGCTGCTCCCTCTTCAATCAGCCGGTCACCACCAAGTTTGACTTCCACCAATCCGAAAGATCCATTTCGAAGATGGATCACTGCATCACATTCAAGCCCGTTTTTATCTCTGTAATAGTATACTTCACCGTTTAGCGCATCTGCATACACTCTGAGATCCCGGACGCAAAGTGTCTCAAAGAGCAACCCAGATGTATTTAGATCAGCCATCAGATTGCCAGGACCTATCCCCAGAGCTGCAGCAGCTATGGAAGGACCCACAAAATATCTGGTGTTGGAGGTTCTGATCACAGTTTTTGACCGAAGATTGGGATTCCAGGCCTTCATTTCTTCCACTACAAAAATCCTCTCCAGCGCCTGGAGATAGGAACAGACTGTCGCAGGATTCAACATAGCTGTATCATTCGCTTCCATATCTCTTCGGATTACTTCACTGGCAGCCTGAGTTCCCTGATTGCGGGCATAAGAGCGCATGAACAGCTTCACCCGCTTCGGATTGCGCAATCGACCATCTACCCGGGAGATGTCCGACTGTACAACGGCATCATAGTACGCAAATGCCTGATCCAGCGCGATATCATCCGGAAGGTCCACCGACTGCGGCCAGCCGCCACGGCAAACCAGAAAAGCCAGTTTGTCCAAGCCCAGCGAGTTGGTCCCTGTAATCCGGTCTGGAGATTCAAACAATTCAGCCAGGCTGACTTCTCCAGTGGATTCCTGTGACTCGTAAAGACTCATCGGCCGCATCGTCAACGATGCAAAACGACCGGTTCCAGTCTGATGAATGTGTTCGGAAGATGCCGGGACTGCAGATCCTGTCAGAATAAACTGCCCCAGTCCTTCGCGATGATCCACTTCATACCGTACAGCATCCCAGAGTTTTGGAGCAATTTGCCATTCATCAATCAGTCTTGGCGTGTCTCCCTCCAGCAGCCGCCCGGGATCAATTTCCGCAAGCGCCAGATTCTGCGCTTCATTTCCAGAATCTGCCATATACAGAACACTGCCGGCCACCTGCTCAGCCGTTGTGGCTTTTCCACACCACTTAGGCCCCTGTATCAAAACTGCACCAATCCCTTTCAGTTTTCTTTTCAATAATTCATCGGCGATTCTCGGCTTGTATTTCTTCACTTTTTAGATTCACCTCACTCTGTCCATATGTTCTCAACATACTTATACCAACATTCATAGATTTGACCGTTTATTAATAACAAGTTCGGCTGATTTCCATCGATGGATTTGGCCATTTTTCAATAACAAGTTTGGCCGTTTTCCGTTCCCGGGCTGAGCTGTCACCAGTCCTTCCCACACCACCACTGCAGCCCGTCTCACCCTCACACGCATCGCCTTAGGCACCACCAGCCCCCTGCCCGCCCCGGCATTCATCGGCATCTCTGCCTCCATGGCACCCCTGGCGCCTGGCGCTTTGACCTCCATCCGCATCTCCCCGCCCTTCACCATCCGCGAAAAAAGCCTCCGTTCCCCCAAAGCCCCCCGCAAGAGAGGCCACAGGAACAGAGGCTTTTCCATCATTTCGCTCAATCGGCTGCAGTCAGAGAACCAGCCCGGATCACAGAACCGGACTCTACCCGCCCTGGTGCATCCGGTACTCCTCCGGGATCACTGCACTGCGCTCAATCGCCAGCTCCAGCTCCCGGGCACTGATCCGCCGGGCGCCTTTGGTCAGCACCGAGTTCTGGATCAGCCCATCGGAGGTAGCCACGTGCAGCTGATACTCGTTTTTCAGCACCGCCACCAGTTTCTCGATGTAGGCATCCGCGGTCTGCCCCGCTTTGGTGTACACCACCTCCAGCGACCCGCGGTTTGCGTGAGATCCGGGATTGCCCTGGACACGCCAGCCATCGAACACCAGGATCATCCGGCAGCCCAGATACCCCTGATAGCTGGACAGGATCCGGATCAGCTCCTGTCTTGCGTCATGCAGCGGCAGGGATTTCAGACTGCCCCAGCTGTTGATGATATTGTACCCGTCCACCACATAGCAAACCGGCTTTGGCGGCCGCAGCGTCACATCCTGCTGATCCATGGGCATCTCTTTCCGCTTCTTTGGCTGTACGGCTTTTTTCTCATTCCGGTTCCGTCCGGAGACCGCCGCAAACGCCTTCCGGGCTTCTTCCTCGGACACCACGGAATTCCGGTGCCCCGCCGGGGTATGCCCCGGATCCCGTTCTGTTTCCAGGGGAATGTGCATATGCTCCGGGGCTTCGTCCCAGGATACACTGAACCCCGCACCCCCGGCGCAGAACACACTGTCCGGGGTATTGCGCAGATCCGCTGCCGGATCATAGCCGGCTTCCGCCACGATCCGTTCCTGATCCGGACTCGGTTCATACCGCGTCTCCAGCAGCTCCAGCTCACCGGAGCCTTTGGTCAGCGCCCGAAGCTCGTTCTGGAAATCCGCCAGATTGCGCAGCGGTCCGCTTCCGGTGATCCGGTCATCCGCCACCTGCACCGTCGCCTGCCGCTTCTCCAGCTCATACAGCACACTGCCGATGAACCGGTCGTCGCACTGAACCGAAAACGATGTCACCGGCTCCAGCAGCACCATCCCCCCGGCTTCCCGGGCTGTCATCAGCCCCTGGCGCACCGCCCGGTTCGCCGCCTGCCGGAAATCGCCGCCTTCGGTGTGCTTCAAGTGACCCTTTCCCGCCGTCACCACGATCCGGACATCCGTCAGATCACTCCCCGACAGCACCCCTTTGTGCCGCTTGTGCCGCAAAGCCGACAGAATCTGAGCCTGAAACCGGGGAGAGAGCACATCGGTGTCCACCTCGCTGTCCACCACAATCCCGCTCCGGGGTTTCCCCGGCTCCAGCCGCAGATGCACCTCGGCATAATGCCGCAGGGGCTCAAAGTGGCCGTATCCCATCACCGGCACAGCAATGGTTTCCCGGTACACCGGTGTGCCCACCGAAAACGCCACATCGATCCCCGCCAGGTCCCGGATCCGACGGGTCAGCACCTCTTTCTGCACTTCCCCCGCCAGACGCAGCCGGATTCCCCGGCGGTCGCTTTCAATATCCAGCGTCGGATCCTGCGCCGCCAGCCGCGCCATCACCGGACCCAGATCCGGTGCACCAGCCGGCACCAGGATCTCGTACGCCATCGACGGCACCAGACGGGGGCCTTCCACTGGCGACTGCGCCCCGAACACATCCCCCGGCACCAGATCCGTCCCCGTCACCACAGCCGTCATCCCCGCCGGCACCCGGCCATCCGGCGCATTCACCAGCCTGTTGCCCTGGAACACCTTCACCTGATCGAACCGCAGGTCATCCAGCTTCATCCGGGCCTCCAGCACTCCCCCGGTCACCTTCACATGCGCCCCGGCTTCATCCCGCTTGTACACAAACCCGCCCGGCGCCTCCGGATACACCTTTTCCGGACCCAGATCCTGCAGGGCATCCAGCAGATCCGCCGTTCCCTCGTGATGCAGCGCACTCCCGAAAAACACCGGAAACAGCCGTCTCGCCGCAATCCGCGACCGGATGTGGTCCCGGGAAATGGACCCCGTCTGATCCCATTCCTCCAGCAGCCCGTCATCCGTCAGCGCGATCTGCTCTGCCTCCAGCGGCACCGCCAGCGTCGACAGCTGCGACTGAATGTCCTCCAGCAGTTCTTCCTGCGTCCGCCTCGCCAGATCCATCTTGTTCACGAAGATCATCGCCGGGATCCCCGCGGCCTCCAGCAGCCGCCAGATCGTCTTCGTATGCGACTGCACGCCATCCAGCCCCGAGACAATGACCACCGCCAGATCCGCCGCCGACAGCCCCCGCTCCATTTCACTGGAGAAATCCGCATGCCCCGGCGTATCGATCACCTGCACCCCGGTGTCCTTCCAGACAAACCCCGCTTCCTTGGCATAAATCGTGATCCCGCGCTCCCGTTCCTGGACATCGTCATCCAGCACGGTGTCTTTTTTATCCACCCGCCCTGACCGGCGGATCATCCCGCTGGTATACAGCAGACTTTCAATCAATGTGGTTTTTCCCGCGTCTACATGAGCGAGAATTGACAGCACTATATGTTTCATGGCTTCACTGTATCATTGAATCCCTGAAATGTCAGAATCCCGGTCTGCTGATGCGGGGACAGATGTCTGTCCCCCGGGCAGGGTCTGTATCTGCTGGTGGTGAAAGGAGCCCCGGACTGGTGATGCCCCGGCAGCAGGCGCAGCCTGCATCGGCAGGACAGGTGGGACGATGGTACCGGTTACGGGATGCACCGGGCAGTTTGACAGATCCGGGGTGGCGGGTCTTTTATAATGAATGAAAAAGGGGGATACAAGGATGAGAACACAGGCATGGGTTCTTTGCGCGGGGCTGATTCTGTCGGGGTGCACCGGAGCTGCGGCGCAGGTTCATGAGGAGACAGCGGTGATTGCCGATGGGACGGCAAAGAGCAGCGGGTCGGGTTCGAAGGCGACGACGGACGGGGCGCAGGCGATGAAGAAGAGCGCGGAGCGGATTTATCAGGGGTGCAAGGATGCCGGGTATACGGTGTCGGATTACGACCAGGAACTGCATGAGGTGTCGTTTGATGCGACCAACGGGAGCAGTTTTCTGGGTGTGGAAGTGAAGTATATCCAGAATGCGAAGAGCGCCTATGATCATGACCGGCTGGATGACGATGTGACGGTTCAGGATGAGTATACGGATGGCGGGATGTCTCTTTGTGTGCTGCGGGATCTGGAGGACAACACGTATGAGGTGCTGGGTGTGAATCAGGAGACGGATCTGCTGTATGAAGTGGATGATATCCGGAGTGAGGACCTGGGGACGGTGAAGCATATCCTGGGTCTGGCGGGTTTGCCCGGGGATCAGGCGAAGGAATGACTACCGGGGTCCCGGTGGCCTGGGGTGCATGTTGCAGAATGTGATAATGAAAGGCTCTGGTCGCAATCGTTTCCAGAGCCTTTGTTTTGTTCACCGGTGTGGTTTCCGCAGGCTTCCTACTGTTTGAAGCCGTAGGTTTTGTTGACGAATTTCTCGGCGTCCACCATGACGCGTTTGTGGCTGGCTTGTCCGATGAGGTCTTCTCCCTGCCAGGCTTCGCACCAGAATTCGAGTTTCCGGCCGTCGACTTTGATGAGGGTGGCGCGGACTTTGATGGTGGCGCCCAGGGGGCTGGCTTTCAGGTGGTCGAGATCGAGTTTGACGCCGACGGTGGTCATGGCTTCCTGTTCTTCGGGTGTGGTGCCGAGATCGTCTGCCTGTCCGAGGCAGGCGCAGGCGGCTTCTTCCATCCAGGCGGCGAGCTGCGGGGTGGCGAGGACGGCCAGGGAGCCGGATTTCATGGTGCTGGCCAGGCCGGATTCTTCCACGACGTGTTCCAGGTCCACGTATTTGTTCATCATGTTCATGGGATTACGCTCCTTCTTTTTCCTCATTTTAGCACGGCTGTCTGACTGAGCTGTCCCGGGTACTTTGGGATGGCTGCGTTCTGGGGCGGGAGACGGGCAGCGTGTGGTGACGTCTGAGAAACAGTTGTCCACTGGGTGGGCGTGACGGACATGATTTCCGGGAGAAAGGGGTTACAGTGTAGTCAGGGAAAGGGCTTACAGGAATTCTATCCGGAAAGGAGCAGTCATGTCGATAATCTATTTATTCTACCTGGCAGCTACAGGTAAGTTCTAGCCTGTTGTCGTCTGTGCCGGATTCTGTACATCCATAATCTGATCATAGCCGATAATCGTTTCTTCTGACACAGAGAAAACCGCCAGTTTCTGCAGGAAAGGCAGTGCTGGCGGTTTTTGCATGGCTGTGATGCGGGAAGTTGGGTAAGCTGCTGATTATGTGCGGATATAGCGGTCGATTGGATGGAGATTTTAGAATCTGCAGGGAATCGGCTGGATTTTCAGCAGACAGAAAGAAAATCTGCAGGAGATGCTGCCGGACTGCTTTCAATCTTCTTAGGGTCCGCGAAGCTTTCCTGAGCTTTTTAGACCTTGACGAACCTTGACGGACCTTGACGGACCTTGACGGACCTCGCCAGACCTCGCTAGACCTCGCTAGACCTCGCTAGACCTCGCTAGACCTCGCTAAACCTCGCTAAACCTCGCACCAGAAAGGCTGGAGATACAGAAATCTCCAGCCTTTTCTGCCTGATTATGAGGCTTGTTCAAGTAACAGCCTATATTTATATGACCAGCATTCCACAACTCCCGGTCTGCAGAAAAGAAATCAGGACTTTGCTCTCTTGCGCTTGATCGCAATATAATCCAGAATGATTCCTTTATATTCCTGATTCCGTCTACTTCCCAATCTGTATTTTGCTTCTTCACTCTTCCAGAACGATTCTGGTAATTTCCCCTTCCCCCTTCCGTGTTTGGCTATTTGAAGCTTATACGCTTCAAGAACTGCTTTCCTGTTTCTCTGAAGCCAGACATGATTCAAATTCAGAATATCGTTCAAGTCTGCATCCACCTGTGACTGTATTTCTTCAGGCAGTTTCTCGCTGGCGATAATTATACCGTTTGCCTGATAATGCACCATAGACTCAACATCCGGATTCAATGGAGAAATATACAGCGTTCTGTCCCCTTTGTGTGTATCACAAGTAGAGCCTGAAAACCCTGAGGAGATTTTGCCGTCACAGACCGCCAGCAGATTGTTGTAATCCAGATCATTTCCGGCTTCATGGGATTGTGGATCGAAGTGTTCGACTTTCATGCCTGATTCCACAGGACGAATCCTTTTCATACAGTAAGCACAAAGCTCATTCTGTTCCTCACATAAGGAATGCCGCAGGTTCTGTTTATCTGAACCATGCATAGTCTTGAATGTTATCTGCGGATCACTTTGACATTTCCGCAGGAAATCCGGAGTCTGTTTTTTGTGAATATAAATCATTCCTGATCCTTCTCAAAATTCACTATGGTTTGCTGTTTTAAAACCTCTTCGTCAGAATCTCCAACTATTCTTCGCAGCTGATGCAGACATTCTTCTGCACCTGACCAATCCTGCTGGTCTATACAGTTGTCTAAATGACGGAACATTTCTTCCACATCCCGTGGTCTGTCTGACGCACCCATGATTCCATTCAGAATTGAGGAAAGACTGGCTCCACGATTATCACTCTCGCCCAGGCCGATTTGATCCTGTTCCCGCAGGATTCTGAGTCTTGACTCTTCAATGGATTGAATGACGAGCGGAGAATGAGTGGTCACGACGAACTGCACTTTTGGAAACACAGCCTGCAGGCAATTCAGAATAATTGACTGCCATTTTGGATGTAAATGCAGTTCAATTTCGTCAATCATGATGATTCCGGGCGTTTCCTTGTAAGGAGATTCCAGCTGCGGATTGAGAACCGCCATTCTCCAGGCAATATCAGCAGCCAGAGACAACAGCTCGCGATATCCGTCTGAAAGGGAAGAAAAATTTCTGGATATTTGTCCCTCCGTCTGATTCCTGTAAATCAGAACAAGCTCCGCCAGTTCCGGATCATAGCTAAGATCTGCTTCATCGGCACCTGTCAATTGTATAAAAATTTCCGTAACCGCCTGTTTGACAGAATCAAGCTGCCGGTTCGATTGTCTGGTATTGAACTCTTTCCAGCTCTTTTGTTCAAACCACTTGAGCATCAGTTTCTCATTGGATTTTCCATCCAGACAGTCAATATAACCGCTGATTCGTGTATAGGCCTGATTTTTTCTGCCATCTTTCTTCTGAAGCCACAACCGTTCGGTTCCGTAAAACCCGATCATCGGCAGAGTAAGCGTCTCATCTCCTTTTCGTATTCTTTGATGATAAGCATGAGCTATATCTGCCGCTGGTTTGGAATCACTTCTGGTCGTTCTTCCTTTTTCGGCTTTGCGGAGTCTGGTCCAGCAAACGGATTTGCCAGGCTCAAATTCAGCCTGAATTTGAATACTGGCTGGAAACTGAGGCTGCCTTTCCAGAGACTGCCCTGCAGAAACAGTCTCATAGCGAACATCAGGGATATCAATCCCCGGTGCTTTCACTGCATCCGAGTCAATCCCGGACAAATAAGCTCCCAACCCGGAAGTCAGGCCTTTCAATATAGCAGTCTTTCCTGCTGCATTGTCTCCAACAATCACAGTCATTCGGGGATCAAACGTCATCTCCAGGTCTTTGAAACACCTGAAATTCTGCAGTTTCATTGTATGGACCTTCATAGCCATTCCTCCCGCTCCAGTTTATAGTCCTTCACAGTATAGCAAAGGATTTAGTCCGGTTCCTCAACAAACAGGCGTCTGTCTCCTTTTCGGTGAACAGACGCCTGCTGTATTTATCCATCAGTCAGTCTAATAGGCTCCCTGGTCGCCTTTGCTCAGCATGGACTTTACAGTCCGCACCAGCAGCACAAAATCCAGCCACAGATTCCAGTTCCGGTAATAAAACGAATCCAGTTCCAGGCGCTGCTCGAAATCCACATCGCTGCGCCCATGGGTCTGCCACATACCGGTAATACCCGGCTTCATCGCAATGACATCGTCATACTGCTCTCCCATATCTTCCTTTTCCCGGGGAAGATATGGCCGGGGCCCCACCAGGGACATGTCTCCCTTGAATACATTCAGAAACTGCGGGAACTCATCCAGAGACTTCTCCCGGAGGAACTTCCCGGCTTTCGTGATCCGCGGATCTTCCTTCAGCTTCTTGTTCACTTCATACTCTTCCCGAATCGCCGGATCCCGCTTCATCATTTCTTCCAGGATCTTCTCTGCGCCCGGTACCATGGTCCTGTATTTGTACATCCTGAAGAGCCGCCCATCCCGGCCGATACGTTCCTGCACAAAGAAAATCGGATCCTTGTCACCCTGCCGGCGATTGGAAGCCCAAACATATCCTGTGAGGGGAATCAGAATGAGCATCCCGGGAATCGCAGCGAGAATATCCACCACTCGCTTGGCCATGAGCTGAAACACCTGATTCCGGGTCCGGGACGTGGCGATGAGCAGTAAGCCGTCAAAGTCATTGATCTGGGACGCAAAGTTGATCTCTCCGTCAATGCGGGGCATGAAATTGACATTGGGCACCAGATCATACGCCTTGTTGAAGATACGTTTCATATCCCGTTTTCCCAGGTCAGGCAGCGCAATGAGAATCGTGTCGATGTCCTTGTCCGCCACGACCTTTTCCAGTTTCTTCCAGGGATATACAGGTCTGGCCAGCTTTTCGTCCGGAGATGCCATCCCCTCTGCCCCGCTGTCCACAAACCCCAGAGGATCCATGAGAGAAAACCGGTTTCTCCGGCAGACGCTGTACAGCTGTCTGGCCTCAGGTCCGGTACCCACAATCAGCACATTGTGCTTCACGTGTTTCCAGAACCAGAGATGTGCATACCGGTTGATGACCACCACCATCAGGAAGTCCAGTGCGTAAAACAGTGTCAGCGGCATCACTTCGTGCCAGGGAAAGCCCCGTCCGTAGGAAAACATCATCAGGCTGGCAATGTAGCCGCAGATAAAGGATACGAAGAGATATTTCAGTTCATCCCAGACCAGCAGCGCTTTGTGGCGATAACGCCCGGCGATGAACTGCATGAGCACCCAGACTACGATGAAGCGCAGCTTGATGTGCATGGTAAAGGGGAAGAACTGGAGAAGGATCCACGTTGCCGCGGTTTCCAGTACGCATTTGATGATACCCAGTCTGCTCATTGGATCCTCCTTTTCTTCTTACTTACGGTGTTCCCGATTATACAGTGTGAAAATGATGACTGCCGGAATTACTTCTGCAAATCAAGTTCCCGGTCCGCCATGTCCAGAGCACTGGCCGTCACCGCGTCCATGTCATAGTATTTGTATTCACCCAGACGGCCGCCGAAGATGATGTTCGTCTCCTGGTCCGCTTTCTCTTTATACGCCTGGTACAGCCGCTGGTTCCTGTCATCGTTCACCGGATAGTACGGCTCATCACCAGGCTGCCATTCAGAGCTGTACTCCCGGGAAATGATGGTTTTGTCACTGCCCAGATCCTCGAACCATTTATGTTCAATGATCCTTGTCCAGGGTGTTTCCCGGTCGGTATAGTTCACCGCAGCATTACCCTGGAAATTGGGCTGATCCAGTGTCTCTGTCTCAAACCGAACCAAACGGTATTCCAGCGGTCCCAGTTCATACTTGAAATACGCATCAATGGGGCCGGTATAGACGACTTTGTCAGCCAGTGCATTCCACTTTTCTCTGTCCTTGAGATAGTCTTCTCCGGTTATAACCTCGATGCCATCCAGCATATTTTCCACCATCTGGGTATACCCGCCAATGGGGATCCCCTGGTGCAGGGCATTGAAGTAGTTGTTGTCAAAAGTAAGGCGCACAGGCAGCCGGCGGATGATGAAAGCCGGCAGTTCTTTGCAGTCACGCCCCCACTGTTTTTCGGTATAGCCTTTGATCAGCCGTTCGTAGATATCGCGGCCCACCAGGGAAATTGCCTGTTCCTCCAAATTCTTCGGTTCTCCCTGGATTTCCTGCCGCTGTTCTTCGATTTTTGCAGCTGCTTCTTCCGGTGTGACCACGCCCCACATTTTGTTGAAGGTGTACATGTTGAAAGGCAACGAGTACAACTCCCCTTTGTAGTTGGCTACCGGCGAGTTGGTGAAGCGGTTGAATTTCGTGAACCGGTTCAGATACTCCCATACCCGTTCATTGTTGGTATGGAAGATGTGAGCCCCGTACTGATGAACATGAATGTTGTGTTCTTTTTTTGTATATATGTTGCCGGCAATGTGATCCCGCTTGTCAATGACCAGCACAGATTTGCCGGCATCTGCAGCCTGACGTGCGAAAGTGGCACCGAACAGACCGGATCCTACCACGAGATAGTCATAGTGTTTCTGTTTCATACTGTTCTCCTTCGGGCATTATATCTATTTTATTGTATTCCCAGCAGAGAAAAAACCTGTCTGGACTGCTTATCGTCAGACAGGTGTCATTACAGCGCTTACGTGGAGGTAAGACAGATATTTTAGAGCCTGACACATTGGCTGAATGTATCATGATCAGCTGATGAGTTGTGATTCCATAAGACGCTGCATATAGCCTATATAAAAATATGTTTTAAGCAAAGTGATACAACATCCTATTCAAGATAATGTCATCCAGATTGCTACCGCTCCTTTTGTTGTATAGAGACTTGGCGTACCAGTATCAGGAAGATCAGTAAAAGCAAAATGCCGAGTACCGATAGATGAAGAATGGCAAATATAGAATGTAAGATTCACGTCACCTGTTTGAAAAAAATATATGAAATCCTGTTTTTGTGCGATCTATACCACTAACTCAGGTATAATGACTACAACGGCTGCAGCTGCTTTCGCTGGTCTGTGTCTGCGTAATCCGCGTGGTCTGATGCCGGGCATTTTGAATTTTCAGAATTGGAAGGAGGTCCTGCATGGAACTTTTGACGATTCTTCTGCTTCTGGTATTTTTGCTTGAAGAAGGACTCAGGCTCGGTCTTCTGGGCTTGAAATTCCTGAATAAATGGCGGAAAACCATGAAGCAGGTCAGAAAAGATCGAGTAGAGACTAGGTCCCTCTCACACCACCCAGCGTGCCGTTCGGCACTG
>NZ_CAJUPA010000047.1 GCF_910588395.1 uncultured Faecalibaculum sp.
TACTACTGTTTTCATCTATGGCAGGTGGCTGACTCAGCCATGAGATTTCGTATGTTCATGCAGCTTGTGAATTCATCTCAGAACAGGTGCTATCTATTCAATTATTAATGGGAAAATACGAATCTATACCTGCTAATGTATGTTTGAAATAAGCGAATGGTGAATGTTCTATGCCAATCAGGATGAATAATGACATAGACAAACTCATTCAAGCATGATGACAGGGAACAAACGTAGAAATAAAGCGAGGATACGGACAATGACCAGCCGTTTTCCGGGCTCCGAATCTATGAGATAGTTACCAGAAGCATTTGGAACAGATTCATAGTATTTTTTACCATATTCTGTTTATCCATAGCGTTGAAGCATAGTTGATGAGAATCTCTTCAAAGAATGTGTGCAGAGTTTCAGATAATGATCTGCTTCCGGTAAATGCTCCTGGCAAATCAATATCTGAAATCTGGGATTTTTAAGGCGAAATCTATAAACACAAGGCATGGAATAAAGACAAATAACTATCTGCAGCATAGCATGTTGAATCGTATGATATCTGTTACCAGGCAGTTCACTTTTTTTCATTTCAAAGGAAATCTGCATCCAATGCAGCCTTGATGCAAAGATACTGCCGGTTAAGATGGTAAAGTAATTACAGAGCCATGAGCATTCCTGCTGAACAGACTGGAATGCATCATGATGGATGATGATTCGGGAGGCTGACGTGGCAAGAAGAAAGAAACCGGAAAAACTGACTGCAGATGCCGCAGCCGGAGCAGGCAAGACGGATGAGCTCTATCAGAAACTGGTCAGGGACATCGAAGAAAAATATGGACCTGGAACACTCATTCATCTGGGGGAACTGACCGCCAGCTGTCCGCATTATTCCACCGGCATTCTCTCTCTGGATGAAGCATCCGGAATCGGAGGACTGCCCAGGGGAAGAATCGTGGAAATCTACGGTCCGGAAGCAGCCGGCAAAACGCTTCTGTCTCTGCAGTGCATCGCCAGCGTGCAGAAAGAAGGAGGGCGCTGTGCGTTCATCGATGTGGAACAGGCAATGAATACCGGGTTTGCCGCCATGCTGGGCGTTGATCTGGACAACCTGGCATTTGTACAGCCGCAATCCGGGGAACAGGCACTGGATATTATGATTTCGCTGGCAGAATCGGGACTCTTCTCCCTGATTGCAGTCGATTCAGTCGCCGCTTTGCTTCCGGAGGCTGAAATCGACGGGGACATGCTGGATCTCCAGCTGGGTGCGCAGGCCCGGATGATGTCCAAAGCACTGCGCCGCTGCGGGCCTGTTCTGAATCAGATGGGAACGACTGTGATCTTCATCAATCAGCTGCGGGAGCGCATTGGCATGACTTTCGGAAATCCGGAGGTGACACCAGGCGGCAGGGCGCTGAAATTTTATGCCTCCATGCGGCTGGAAGTCCGGCGGAAAGAAACACTTCGGACTGGCAGCGAAATTACCGGCAGTACCATTTCCGTTCGGGTTACAAAGAACAAAGTGGCTGCTCCGTTTCGGGAAGCTGAATTTGATTTGTATTTCGATTCCGGGATTTCACTGGAAAAACAGATTCTGTCCAGAGCAGTGGAACTGGGACTCATCGGGAAAACCGGTTCATGGTATTCTCTGGATGGTGAAAAAATCGGGCAGGGAACGCAAAGTGCTGTGGAATGGCTGAGGCAGAATCCTGAACAGGCCCGTTCCCTGGAGAGTTCTGTCCGAAGGGAAATGGGACTGGACGATCAGGATCATCATGCGGAAGAAACGTGATTCCGGAAAACAGACAGGCACTATGGAAATCTGGGATGGGAGGTGAGCGGATGCTGGATTCAGTTCAGTTCCTGCTGCGGAATCCGGAAATGGATTCCACTGCAGAGCTGCCGGAAAGGCTGCAGCAGGTCAGCGGAACAGGGCCGGATGAAAACGGCGGAGTTATGGAAGCAGATCAGACTGCAGCAGCCAGGTGTGCTCAGTGTCTGCTGGCAGCTGCCGGAACTGGCAAACGGGTTCTTGTATTCTGTGATCCCTCACCGGAATCTGTGCTGCTGGCAGCCATGAACATCAGAGGCCTCCAGCGTGCAGGAATTGCGGCAGACTGGCGGATTTCTGCAGAAATCAAATCCGGTACTGCCGGAATCAGTCTCCAGGATGCCCTGGAGATCGAACTGGAAGAGACCGATATTGTTCTGCTTATTCTTCCTGGAACACACGACGACAGGGCCCTGAACCATCTGCAAAACTACGGAATCACTCCGTTGACACTGACAGCAGAAGGCAAAGGACAGGACATTGCATATCCGGCAGGAAATCTCATTCTGCAGAACTGGGAACTGCTCAGACAGCTGTATTCCGGGCAGTCACTGCGCCAGCCGGAGGATCTGCTTCCCTTTGTGTTCGCAGCGCTGCAGTCAGCCGGTGTGCCTGTTCGATCTGTTCCTGATTTTCTTACAGAAACTGGTCTGGAGTGGCTGAGTCATTCAATCATGCCCTGCTGGCGGCTGGTCAGAACCGCAGCTTCTGTTCATGATTTCTGCCGTATGCTGCTGTCCGCCATCATCGCAGGCCGGACAAACCTTGCTCTTCGATACCTGACAGAAGATGACGAACTGCAGGCTGCAGATCAGTTCAGGCAGCTGCAGGAGATGCACAAAGACCAGGAACGGATATCAGTATCCATAACCGACCAGGTCATGAAGGGACTCATGGAAGGAACTGTCAGCCAGAATCACGGGTTTCTGGAAACAGACTGTTCTTTCCCGGATCCGGTGACAGCCATCCATCCGGCAGTCTGGCTGGCCAGAGAACTGAACCGGATCGTTCTGCTCTCAGACAGCAGTCAGACTGTTGCAGGGTTTCCGGATACCAGTCTGGCTCATGCTGCAGCCAGACTGCTCGGCCGGAATGGGCATGGCATTCGTTTGTGTGCAGAGGGCAGATGTCTTGTGATTCACAGAACCGGACAGGATCAGCCCGGAAGCGTTCTGATGCAGGCTGGCATCCATCTGGATCACAGCCTTCCTGTTCCGGAAACCATCATTGATCTGGAAATCGGACAGGATGAGCTGATCAGCGAATCCTGGGATGAAATCCGGGAACTGGCACCGTTTGGGATCGGCAACCCAGAACCTCTCTTTCTGTGCCGCAACCTGAAAATACAGGATCTGCACCGTAGTCAGGAAGATCCGGAGAATCTGGATGCCGTGTTTTCGCTTTCTGACTATGAAGGAGAAACGATACAGGCAACAGGCACCGGACTGGGAGACTTTGAGGACATTCTTCCGGCAGGAATCACTGTCAGTGCTGTCTGCCGTCTTGATGTCTGTCAGCAGGGAGAGGACCGCAGTCTGATTCTTCGACTGAAACATCTGATATGGGAACCGGTTTATGCTCCCGGAAGTTCCATAGATGAGGATGATCTGTATATCAATGGACTGGTGACCATTCCGGAAATCCTGGAAGAATATGGAGCAGAAGCAGGAGTGCTTGTTCCCACCGCAGCCGAGCTCAATCGGGTCCATCGCATTTTGCGGGAAATGATTCCAGAACATGGCTGGGCAGCTACAGATCTGACTCTTCTTACACCGGCAGTGGCTACACGGACAGGACAGGAGCTGACTCCATTCAAGCTCTCCCGATGTCTCGAAATCCTGCAGGAAGCAGGTGTGCTGCGCTGTTACCGTCCGTCCGGTACCCGGCTGTTTCTGCGGATTCCGGAGGAAACCGGTCCTGTGATGCGGCTGGGGCAGACAGCAGCCTATCGGAAAATGATTGCCCAGCTGCAGCCTGCAGAGGATACTGGACGGTTGTGAACAATTGGAGAAAGTGACAATGAATACAGATACAACAAAGGTTACAGAACAGGCATCAGACGGATGCAGCGGGATTCCGGAAGGCAGCTATCCTCCGGGATACAGCCGGAGGGACATTCAGGAGCAGGGTGTGAATCTGGAAGACTATGTACGGATTTATGAAGATCCGTACCGAGGACAGCAGCAGTATCTGCCGTATCAGTTCCGCCTGGCGTGGCTTCGTAATACCTATCCGCAGGGCATTATCCGGCAGCTGGAACCTGAAATGCTGGCGGAAGGGCGGCAGCTGATCGGCGGGATGGAATTCTTCAGAAATCCGGAGGATACCATCGGCGAGCGGGTCTACTGTCAGGTTAGCCGGGATGAAACTGGACCGGAACTGGATACCAGGGATCTGTTCGAAGTCCTCAGGCAGAAACTGATCAATGCTCTGACAATCGGCCTTGGCTTCAGTCTGCCGGTTCTTTCCACAAGAGAACTGCAGGATCAGCAGAAGCAGCGTGAAGAGAAAGGAACCGAAGAAGACCCCAGGCTGAAGCTGGAAGCACTCCAGGATGAACTGGTATCCCTTCACAGTCAGCTGGAGTTTGCCCGGGAAGTCAAGGCAAAGCAGGACCTGGAAATCAGGGATCTGCACTATGCACTCAACCGGCTGGAGCATCAGCAGGAGAACAGACAGAAAGCAGTCCTGAAACTGAATCGTTCGGAATCGGCCATTCAGACAGCAGCGGACGAATACCGCCCGGATCAGGTGGCATTTGTCCGGAAAGCTGCAGACGGCAGTCTCAGATGGGTCAACCAGGAAGGGGGACGGATCAGTACCCCGGTACTGAATTCCGTCGAAGAAGCATGGGATGCACAGATTCCGCTGAAAAAAGGCGTGATGATTTCTGTGCGTGAGCGGCTGGAACAGGCAGCAGATTCCGAGGATGGCGCTCTTCTTCTCAGGACCTGGCTGAACAGAACACAGAAAATCAGCAGCAAAGCACAGTTTCCGGGCATCTGTGCTGTCCGGTATCTGTATTATCATGGAGAGCTGAACGAGCTGTGCAGAAAGCTGGGCCTTGATCCCTGGCCTGTTCCGGACTCGGCAGCGTAATCGGACAGCAGGAAAGGGAAATCAGGTATGCCACTTACAGCCAGTCAGCAGCTTGCGGTCACCACAGAAGGAACATCCATACTCCTCAATGCAGGAGCGGGATCCGGGAAAACACATGTATTGACGGAGCGGGTTGTCAGAATGCTCTCAGACGGACGCGTCCAGTCCGGAGAGGTTCTGGTTCTTACCTTTACCAAAGCTGCAGCACAGGAGATGAAGAACCGTATTTCAGCCAAAATGCAGACACTTCTGGAACAGGCAGAAGCCAGGCTCTCTGTTTCAGAGGACGATCCTTCGCTGGAGAAGGAAGTTGCATTTCTCCGGAAGCAGCTGGTCATGCTGCCGTCTGCCTCCATTCAGACCATAGATTCTTTCTGCAATGATGTGGTCCGTCAGAATCATGCTCTGGCCGGACTGCCGGCGAATATTCTGATGATTCAGGATCTGAATCAGGCCAGGATGAAGAACGATGTACTGGACCAGATCATAAGCGAAGCCCTGCAGAAAGATCAGGAAACCATATCTGATGTTCTTCGTACATATGGCGGTGTCCGGAAAACGAAAAGCGAGATTCGCCGGCTGTCTGAAAAACTGGCCTCTTTTGATGACAGAGATCTCTGGATCCAGACTGCACTCTCAGGCTGGAATGAGGAAAATATTGTCACAGCCGCAATGGAGTCCATACAGAACATCCTGCTCAGGGAATTGAGGAAGCTGGAAGAGAATGCGGATTTTCTGGCGCAGGATCCGGAACAGAAGCCCAAATCCGTGGCGTATCTGCTGAATATGGAAAAACAGGCAGCCGGGCTGATCCACCGGCTGGAATCTGCGGGACTGCAGGAACTGACTTCTCATGACTTTGCCTTTCTGCAGAAAACCAGTGCCCGGATTGTGGACACCGGTTCGCAGACACAGGCAAAAAAACTGTTTGCTGACGCCAAAAGCACGCTGAAGGAATTTACAGAGATCCAGACTGTGCTGGAGGAACAGATCCGGCGGATGCAGGTCATGAAGCCGGTTGTAGAAACCACCATCCGGCTGACTGGTCTGTTTGACCAGCGGTATGGTGATCTGAAGAAAGCCCGGGGATTGATGGATTTTGCCGACCTGGAATCCTATGCTCTGCAGATCCTCAGTATCCCTATGATTTCCGACCAGTACCGCAAGCTCTACAAGCATGTTTTTGTGGATGAGTATCAGGATACCAATCCTGTGCAGGAAAAAATCATATCCCGTGTTGCAGGGGACCACAACCTGTTCTGTGTTGGCGATATGAAACAGTCCATCTACCGCTTCCGGAGTGCAGATCCGCTGCTGTTCAGACACAGGAGTGAACGCTATCTGCGAAACACACAGGAGGGGATCGTCATCAACCTGGCTCAGAATTTCCGGTCATCCACCAACGTTCTGAATTGCTGTGATGACATTTTTTCTCATCTTGCGACAACCTCCCGCGAACTGGAATATGGGGAAGGTGACCGTCTGCAGGTGGGAAGAACAGTGATGGGACCGGTTCAGGAAACCATGCTGATAACCTGTACAAAAGAAGAGCTGGAAGCGCAGGACAACAGCGGTTTTCTGGAGAGTGAAGCCATAGCAGGGTACATTCTGAAGCGGATGAAACAGGATATATTTGATCCGGAGCTGAATGACGGAAATGGCGGGATGCGTCCATGCCGCTGGTCAGACATCGCTGTTATAGGCAGAAAACGTACAGAGTTCCTGAACAGTCTGGTACAGGTTTTCAGCTCTGCAAAGATTCCCTATTCTCTGGATAAGTCAGGGCCGCTTCTGAAAACGCTGGAAGCCCGGATGCTCATTCAGATTCTGGGTCTGGCTGCCGGATTTGAAGATGATTTTGCGATTCTGAATATGCTCCGCAATGGCTTTTTCGGATTTACCGATGAAGATATGACCAGCCTTGCATGCGTCTCCGGGAAAAGGTATATAGACAGGATTCAAGTCTGTTCAGAAACTCCGGAAACTGAACTGGGAAACAAATGCCGGCAAATCACGAGGTTTATCAGTGATCTGAAAAGACTGGATGACAGTTCGCCGCTGTCAGATGCCATCAGCTGGGCCGCTGACCAGATCGGATTCAGGACCTGGTGTGCTTCTTTGCCGGATGGATTGCAGCGCCTGGCAAATCTGGACCTCATTCTGAAGATGGCTTCGGATTTTCAGCGGGACGGAAGAAACCGGCTTCATGCTTTTGTGCGGGGGCTGAACAGTCTGGACCCGGATCTGGATTCCATACCATCTGCCAAAACTCCTGCCGGAAAGGACTGTTTGCTCCTGACAACCATTCACGGATCAAAAGGCATGCAGTATCCCATTGTTATCATCCCCTTCGCCGGAAAGAACATTCAGGGATCCTCCGGTATCCTGGATTCCAGACTGGATGTTGCCCATGACATCAGCAATCCGGAAAAACATGCAGCTGCTTTGCCATACCTGGATCCGAAGCTGGGGTTGAAAGGGTCTATTTTCCTGGACGACCTGATCAAAGCTGAAAACCGGAATAAATCGCTGGAGGAGGAGCGCCGTCTGCTGTATGTGGCTATGACACGTGCGCAGGAAGAGCTGGTGATAACAGGGCAGAAACCGGAGGACGGAAAGTCAGCTTCCTCCCTGATGGGCTGGATCCTTGACGCCCTGAACAGTTGTCCTGATCATCGGGGAGCCTGGAGGGAACAGAGCATGATGGACTATGCCGGGTATCTGGAAACAGGCAGTCAGCCTGCAGCAGTAGTTCCATATCAGCCTCTGAAAGCCGATCCGGACCAGTTCGAACCGGAGGAAGAAATGACTGTGTTGCGGGACCGGTATCCGGTTCCCATTGCGGTTGGTGCTTCCAAAGCCGCAGCCAGTCTCAAGGGAACCGCACAGAAGGAGAGCAGTCCCTTCCGCGTTGTACGTAATGAAGAACAGCTTGACGAGGATACAGATCATCAGGAAGCAGCCCAGCGGGGGATCCGGCTCCATGCGCTGATGGAACAGATAGAATTTTCCAGAATCCAGGACCCGGGGTATCTCGAGAATAAAATGGTGGATATGTTTGGCGAAAACAGGGAGGTTGCAGACCCGGAAAAACTCCGCCTGCTGTTCAGACAGCCTGAAGCGCAAACCATATTGCAGGCAGATGCGGTGATCCGGGAAAAAGCCGGCAGTCTCCTCCTTCCATACTCCAGACTTGATTCCGAATATAAAGGGGATCTGAAAACCCGAATTCAGGCGATCATGGACCTGGTAGTCCGAAAAGATGGAAAATGGTATTTGTATGATTACAAATCGGATGTCATCGGCGGAAAGCCGGGATCAGCGGGGGTTGAGAAAAAACTGGCAGAACGCATTGAGCATCACCGGATCCAGATGGAACTCTATCGTCAGGTTTTGCTGGATAATTTTGATATTGATATAGAGGCGAGCTGGCTGATTTTCACGGATGTTCCATGCTTTGCACAGGTGTACAGCAGACAGAATACCGCTTTCCTGACACAGCTGGATGAACACGGACAGAAATAGAACGCGGAGGAACTGTTATCAGTTCCTCCGCGTTGTTCTTTGCGGGAATCATTCAGATGGTGGATGCAGATCAGAATCCGCTCAGGTTTTTGTGGCAGCTTTCCTGAAAAGGGCACCAGGTGCAGGGAGACCGTCCGTTTTCTTTCTGAGGATCTGCCACGATGATGCCTTTTTTTATGGACTGGATGGTATCGCAGCTTTTCCTGACTGCCAGATTCATCAGTTCCTCCATTTCTTCTGCTGACAGCAGTGACTGGGAGGAAACTGCATTGGCAATTCCTTTGGCTGTGGTCGTCAAAGGAATCACACCGGACGTATAGGAAGGGGTTCCAGGTTCAAAAGCGGTATCCGAAGCTTCCAGAACATCGGGCCGTGACAACGTGTAACCGGACATCTGCCGGTTGCTGCGCCGTTTGCCCGTAACACGTGATGTATCCGGTGTTTCAGCTGTCTTCAGCTCAACTGTTTCCTCTGAAAGACGGTCATAATACATGCCGGCAGGCTGCAGGTTTTTGTCAGCAGCCAGGGCCATCATATACAGAGGAGGCTGCAGGTTCAGTCCGGCTTCCACCGTTTCACGGGTCAGGTCTTTCTTTTTTCTTCCACTTTTGTAGTCAATGATCCGGCCGAAACGGTTTCCTTCCGGTGTCTCCCAGGTATCCACTCTGTCAGCAATGCCTGTCAGCCGGAAGGACGAGTCATCTGACAGTGGCAGCTCCATTCCGCTGCCATCTCCCAGCTCATATTCCAGCCATGCCGGTTTGAACCCGGACTCTGCATTCTGCTCCATGATCAGCCGGAGTGCATCCCTGGCTGACTGCAGCAGCATGGCCTTTTCATAGGTCATGAGTCCGCCGCCCTCCAGTACCCGCCGATTGTGGGTTTTCAGATTTTTCTCAAGACTGTGCTCCAGAATCTGATCCATGGTTTCTGTGTCATTTGCCGAAATCTTCCGGTCCTTTGCTTCCTGAAGGCAGTCTTTGAGAACAGCATGCAGGAAAGTTCCGCGGTCTGCACTGGTTTCTTCATACTGCTCCGGATCCCGGGCACGCAGTCCCCGCTGCATGAAGAATCTGAAGGGACACTGATTGTAGCTTTCCAGACTGGTGACAGACAGCCGTTCAGTTCCCTTGAACAGGGAAGAGGCAGCGCTGGAACTGAAGGTCTTCCAGTCACGGTGAATCCATGCATCAGCCTGTTCCAGAAGACGGGAGTAACGTTCACTGTACCCGTATTTCATCTGCAGAATCCGGGCGGCTTCAGCGTAGGAAGG
This sequence comes from uncultured Faecalibaculum sp., assembly GCF_910588395.1. Classification (GTDB taxonomy): domain Bacteria; phylum Bacillota_I; class Bacilli_A; order Erysipelotrichales; family Erysipelotrichaceae; genus Faecalibaculum. The sequence continues at coordinate 9,717 of NZ_CAJUPA010000047.1, forward strand.
CAACCCTTTCTGTTTCTGCAGATCCAGAATATCGTGAAGAAATGCGTTTTCTGCCAGACTTTCACCTGTCCGGTCATCTATGGGGAGCTGTGCTGTCAGTGGACGCAGAAAACCGGCTGGTTCCAGTTCCTGATCGTCGTTGCGGATATGCCAGGAAATCCAGACAGAGTCGGAGGCATTGGCGATGGCGCAGACTGCATCAGTGGCGGATTCATCTGCCCAGTCCCGGTTGGACCGGAAGTCAATACCGGCGGCTGTCAGTACATCTGTTTCCTGATCAGTGATGAATGCCGGGTTGGGCAGAACCGGAATTTCATTGCTCCCGGCTCCCAGAATGCACAGATGGGTGCAGTGAATGGTTCTGCAGGAATGAAGAGGTTCCATCTGAATGGACAGCTGTCTCTGGCCTGAGGTGGAGACAATGATTTCATCCGCCGTTTCATCAATCAGCCGGCTGAAACTCTCCAGTGACATGACTTCGCTGCCGCATGTCCGGTCAAGCTGGAGAATCAGCCGGTTGAAGGCTTTCCACTGCTGTTCCAGAGATTCGGCTCTGGATACGTCTTCTGAGCGGCTTGTTTCCCAGACTGACTGCAGAAATGCGAGAAATGGACTTCCTTCCGCAAAATCAAGAAGAGCGCTGCAGCAGTCGCTGACTGTAACAGCCTGTTCCAGCTTCAGACGCAGCGTTTCTGTCAGGGCATACAGATGGTCCATGGCAGCATTGACCTCCTGCAGCTGTCTGGAAGCAGAGGAAGGAAGTTTGGCAGCGGGGTTTTCTTCTTCCAGCGCCTGTCCGTATTTTTTCAGTCTCGTCAGTCCTTCTTTCAGATCCGGTCCCTGTGACTGGATGAAGTGAAGCAGTGTTCTCCGTTCCTGCCAGTCCAGTCCCAGACCCTCGCCGGACAGAAGACTGGCCAGGATTCCGCCGTTATCCGGATCCTGAATCCAGGCAAGCAGGGAGGAAAACGTGCCGTATACCGGGCTGCGGGACAGTGTTTCACCCTGGTAGTAAACAGAATCCAGTCCTTCTGCAGCCAGGAGTCTGGAGAGGTTTTCGTGCCATTTTCCAATGGAAGCACCGGTGACCAGAATCCCGGAGGGGCTCACGCCCTGGGCAATCCATTCGGCTATGCGGGAAGCAGCCGCCACCAGTTCATCCTCCAGGGTCATGCACTGTACCAACTGAATACAGTCGTTCTTTTCCAGGACAGGCTGTCCGGTACCCTCCAGCCAGGTGCTGACCGCCTCCAGGGAAGGGGACCGGTCTTTTGTGACAGCCGGTTTTGTGTCAATGCGGACCGGGCGTGCTGATTTCAGGCGAACTTCCCGAATCAGATTTCTGTAGAAAACTGAAGCCCGGCGATAATGGGCATTTCCTTCCTGCCGGCAGTCTGCAGGCATCACAGGCAGGGCGATATCCGCTGAATCCGCCTTCAGGAGGATGGCTGCCAGCAGTTTTTGGGTCACGTAATCATAATCATCCAGAACATCAATGAAAACATGACCGGTAGATATGGGCAGTGTTTCCAGAATGGAAGCCATTTCCAGCATGAAATCCTCACGGCTGGTTTTTCCCTGTTTCTTCAGGGATGTCAGATAGGCTTTCATAATGACCAGCAGATCGTGAAACCGGCATTCGGAAGCTTTCGACAGAAAGCGGTGCTGCATGATGGTTTCCAGCTGATCCGGCTGCACTCCGGCTTTCTGCAATCGTCCAATCAGCGTTCCCAGATCCCTGGCTGCGGTCTCTGGCTGACGGCTGTAAGCCAGAAACCGGAAGTTGTGGGATGGATCTGCCAGAATCTGCTCCAGGATACGGGTCCGGCTGTGCTCATCTGCCACTTCCGTCTCCTCCAGACCGGCTTTCTGGGCAATCCAGCCGGCAATCTGCTGCCGGCCCAGCAACCGGCAGGGAAGATGCTGCCGGGCAAGCTCCCTCTGCATTTCACTGAAGGCGTGACTGGAGATGATGAACAGCTGATCTGATTCAATGGAATGGTTCATCCGGTTCATCAGTGTTCCCGAAAAATCGGCACTGGCAGGACCTTCGCAGAATGTTATGGAAAGAGGATTGTTTTTTTTCATGAATACCTCCTGATGATTCTGTTGAAGAACTTCATGATTTGAGTATACCGGGAAAACGCGCAGTATCCGTGCCTGCTGTCGACTTTTTTTGAATCCCATGACAGACAGGCGGAAAAATAGCGTATACTGCATCAAGTAATGGAAGAAGGAGGCAACAGCCATGAAAATCACAGGTCTGCGAAAAAACAGAACCAATGACAGAATCTCTGTGGATATAGACGGCAGTTTCGCTGCCTCTGTCAGTCTGGAAACTCTGATGACACTTGGAATCAGAACTGACAGTGAGCTGACGGAACATCAGTACAGACAGCTGAAACAGCACAGTGATACAGAAGCTGCTGCTGCCTGTGCGGCTGCGATTCTGAAATACGGTCCCAGGACTGAGAAGGAAATGTACAGAAAGCTGACAGACAAAGGCTTCAGCCGGGAAATCACGGCGCATGTAATTGAAACGCTGAAAAAACTGCAGCTGGTGGATGATGCCGAATACTGCCGCAGTTTTGTCCGGATCCATCGCGATTTGAATGGATGGGGTCCTGATAAAATCCATCACGCCCTGCTGGAAAAAGGGCTGGTACCGGAACTGATTCAGCAGGCGCAGGATGAACTGTATGACCGCGAAACAGCAAGACAGAGAGCTCTGGAAGCCGGTTCACGAAAACTGAAACAGATGAAAAGGAAAACCGGTTCGGGTGGTGAAATCCGGCAGAAGCTGTACCGGTTTCTGTACTCCAGAGGATTTGACAGCGAAGTATGTCAGTCTGCTGCCAATGAACTGCTGCGGAATGCAGAAGACTGAAGAAAGGTAAGCATGGCAAAAACCAGACTCGGCTATATCTGCACCGAATGCGGATACAAATCACTGAGACCGCTGAAGCGGTGTCCTTACTGCGGAGAATTCGGAACGCTTCACCCGGAAGAACCGGAAACAGCCCGTTCAAGCACAGGAAAAACTCTGGCCAGAACCCACGACACAGTCCGGTCTGTCCCGGTTTCACAGATCCGGACAGATTCCAGTCCCCGGTATGAAACCGGCATCAGCGAGCTGGATACAGTTCTGGGTGGTGGACTGGTCAGTGACAGCGCGGTTCTGATCGGGGGAGATCCGGGCATTGGCAAATCGACACTTCTGCTGCAGGTCTGCAGGGAACTGAGCCATCAGGCACGTGTCCTTTATGTCTCGGGGGAGGAATCGGCATCTCAGATCAGCATGCGGGCACAGAGACTGGGAGCCGAAGAAGAAGACATCTATATCTGTTCCGAGAGCGACATCACGGTGATTGCCTCGGAAATTGAACTGCTGGATCCGGACGTTATTGTCATTGACTCTGTTCAGACAGTCTATTCTCCTGAGATTTCTTCTGCACCGGGCAGCGTGGCGCAGGTGCGGGAAGCCACGTCCATTCTCGTGAATCTCGCCAAGCGCCGTCATGCTGCAATGCTGATTGTGGGCCATGTGACCAAAGACGGCAGCATTGCCGGTCCCAAAATACTGGAACATCTGGTGGATACAGTTCTGTATTTTGAAGGAGAGAAATACGACTCTCTGCGTCTTCTCCGGGCGCAGAAGAACCGGTTTGGTTCCACCAACGAAGTTGGGGTTTTTGAAATGACAGAACATGGATTCCGTGAAGTGACAGATCCATCAGGTGTTTTCCTGGATCACAGCCGGGAAACAGCCGGCTGCTGTGTGACATGTGTTGTGGAAGGCACTAGAGCCATTCTGGCAGAATGCCAGGCTCTGGTGGCAGGAACCGCTCTCGGAACGCCCAGAATCACATCCACCGGACTGGACCGGGGCCGGCTGGCGCAGCTGATGGCAGTCCTGGACCGGAAATGCGGTCTGCGGATCTCCGGGAGCGATGTGTACACCAGCATTGTCGGAGGAATGAAACTGTCTGATCCTTCCCTGGATCTGGCTCTGGCAGTCACGCTGGTCTCCAGCCTGCAGGACAAGCCTGTCCCTTCAGGGACAGTGGTCTGCGGAGAAATATCGCTGACAGGGGAAGTAAGGTCGGTGCCGCAGATTGAAAAGCGGATCCGGGAAGCAGCCAAACTCGGATTCCGGGAATTCATTCTGCCTGCAGCCAGTTACGAGACACTTCTTCAGCAGCCGGCAGGGAAGGCTGCTGAAGAAAGCATATCCCTGATACCGGTGAAAACCGTCAGCGGTGCGCTGGATCATCTGCTTGCCGGCTGGCGCAACTGACTGTGCTGATATCCATTTTCCTGCTGTTCTATGTTCACCGGGCATGATACTCCCGCTGGCAATCGCTGATGTTGGCGGGCCCTGCAGGTGAAATCTGCCAGGGATTGAGAACAATCACCGGACAAATCAGGCATGAACGGTCAAATCATCACAACCGGGTGTATCAAAACGCTTATGAATGAGATTTTGAGAATTGAGTGAGCATATCATTATTCATAAACAAGCAAAGTCAGTATGATGAAGGTGCAAGAGATGAAAGGCGCAAGCCTCATTGGAAGCCACCTGTTAAACAAATGAAAGGCAAAAGTGTTTCCTCAATAAGTGGCTCTGGCACTGTCACGGTGTTCCTTGCTGGAAACAAAAGGTAATAATCCATGACAAAAGATGAAATGATCGCAAAACTGACTCCGGCTATCGGCGATACTGCTTACGGCAAAGCTGTTCTGGACGTACTGGCTGACACATTTGATGATGCTGACAAGAAGTATGGACAGGATGCTCTGGATCGCATTGATGACCGTCTTGGCTTCCTGAAGGGCTGGGAAAAGAAACACGCTGCTATGGGCGAAGATGCAAAAGCTGCTGCTGAAGCAGACAAGATTGCCATCCTGGAAAAAGCTCAGGCTGCTCTGAAGTAAGTCGTCAGACTCACGAATAAAGAACATGGAGGTTCCGTTATGGAATCTCCTTTCTTTGTGTGCCCGGCATGGCACATATCTGGGTGGTGAAAGTCCACTAT
>NZ_CAJUPA010000048.1 GCF_910588395.1 uncultured Faecalibaculum sp.
AAAGGGCTTCTCGCCGATTTCACGCTTCAAACTGTAAAAGACGGGATTTTACAACGACCGGCAGCAATTGAAAACCGTTTCCGGCTTCTGACGCGGATATGCAGCGAATGAAATCGCTTACGTTCGGGTTTTTCTGCGGGACGGGCCAGCCATCTTCACCGGTCTGGCCAGAGACTGCAGCCGTTCCTGGAGCCGGAGGGAAGCCACCCGGTCTCCATCCGGCTGATATTTTTCCAGCAGCTCTGCCGGGGTGTAATTCGAGGAAAAATACGTCTTCTTCCCGTTCTGCATCCGGTAATCCAGCACCGGGAACAGAATGTCATCCCGCGTCCATTTGGAAATCCCCTCCGAACCCAGATCATCCAGAAACAGGACATCCGAGAATTTCAGATGACCCAGCATTTCGTGGCGGTAATCCGGATCATCCAGAGACTGCCGGAAATCCTGTACAAACAGAGGGACTTTCACAAAGCTCACCTTCAGATCCTGCCGGGCAAAATCGTTAGCCAGCGCCGTCAGCAGATAGGTTTTTCCGGTACCGGGCCGCCCGTACAGGAAAATGCCTCCGTCTTCTGCAGCCGTACGCATCGCCTCAATGTAGCAGTTCATGTATTCCGGCGTCTCTCCAGCCATGCTGATGCCTTTCATGCTGAGTTCCAGATCCTTTGGATCACCGTGGTAAATCCGGTAATTCTCCCGGTGCTGCCGTCTGTCCTGAACAGTCTGCTGCAGCCGGCATGGAACATAGGTTTCCTCCAGGATCCCGTCCTGTACATGCATGGACAGTCCCCGGCCTTTCATCGGCTGACGGCACAGCTGGAGACCGGGGCAGTTTCTGCACAGATCCAGGGAATCCACATAGCGTCCCAGCGCCCCTGCATTCTGCTCCAGAAACCGGCCATCCTGTTTCTCCCGCTGAAGAAACTGAATGATCCTCGGATCCTGCTTCAGCCTGTCCACCAGTTCTTTCCGGGCAGCCAGCGTCGTTTCATCCATTTCCGTGTGTATCTCTATCCGTTTCATACTTTCCAGTTTTTCCTGATGTCTTCAATCTCTTCCAGCATCTTCCGTCGCTCCTCCTCAGAGGAAAACTGACGGCCCTGATCGCTGTACCACTCCGGCAGCTTGCCGCTGAAGACGCCTTCGGAGGCAGCCCGGGCGGTTTTCCGTCTGCTGCCGCCAGAAACTGCACCTCCCTGCTTCCGCCGCCATTCCCGGACCTTGGCCCGGGTATCCAGCCCCAGTCTGCTCCAGGTACCCGCCACTTTTTCCACATAGCTGGTGGGAAGGGCGCCGTCTGTCTGCTCCATGGTGTAATCCAGCAGTTCATTGATCACAGGACCGGTGAAGCGGTATTCTCCGGAGAGCTTTTCCAGCATCCGGCGGTCCGCATCCGAAACCGGCGCACCTTTCTGCCGTTCCTGCAGAAACAGCACCGGCGCATTGTCAAAGGGATCGGGATGGTCCATGAACTCCCGACGGCGTTCATTGCGGATGATGTTCTTCAGTGCTTCCTGATCCAGAATCTTCATCGGCGGGGGACATGCCCGGCTGACATACTTGACCATCTGCTCTTCGCTCAGCCCATAAAGCCGCGCCAGATTGGCTATCAGTTCTTCATTGGCCCGGGTCCGCATTCGGACCGGAAACAGATACTCCCGGTTCCGGTAGAACTTATCCCAGTCGAATCCCGAACTTTCCCGGGGCGGCAGCAGCTGCTGCAGGGATTCTTCCTTTTCCCCTGTCCACTGCCGTTCCAGAGCTTCCGTGTCGATTTGGGCAGTCCGCCGCAGGTATCCCTCGGGCACGCTGCTGCTCTGAGAGAAAAACTGCATGAGGCTGTCGAACCGGGCAGATCCCACAGTGTTCAGCAGCAGCCGGCTGTAGACCTGATGATGCAGAAATCTGGACACATCCAGCGGCGGATTGACCACATACAATTCCCCGCCGGAGACCGGATCCAGATACACATCCAGCAACCCGAACATCTCCAGATTCCGGCGGGCTTTTTCCATGCGCCCCTGCCCGATCCCCGAAGCCAGATGCAGCTGCTCCAGATTCATCCGATTCTGATACCGTCCGATGGTGGTCAGGGTCTCATACAGCATCACCGCATCCTGTCCGCACAGAGGTCTGTACAGCAGGAACAGACTGTCCCGGTCTGTGCGCTCCGGTTTCCGGACCTGAAGCAGAATGGACTGACTGTCACTGCTCATCGGGTTTCTCCAGCCTCTGTACAGCTGCCAGCACCTGGGACTTCAGATCCTCCGGATCACCGTCGTTGCACAGCACCACATTACTGGCAGCCGCTTTGTCTGCTGCAGGGTACTGACAGGCAAGACGCTGCCGGGCTTCCTGTTCTGCATACCCACGGCCTTCCCGCAGCCGCTGAAGCGCAGTCGCTTCCGAACAGGTCACACACCAGATCTCATCAAAGCGTTCCTGACTGCCGGTCTCAAACAGCAGCGGCACTTCCACGGCACAGAAGCCATGCTGCTGTCCGATCCAGCTGTCCATGGCTTCCCACAGAAGCGGATGCAGAATGGACTCCGCCTGCTTCCGTCTGTCAGGATCCTGAAACATCCTGGCTGCCAGTTCCTTCCTGTCCACCGTTCCGTCAGACTGAACCGGCACCCAGGACAGCTGCGAAAGCAGTTCTGTCCCTCTGCCCGCCGGCAGCAGCAGTGACCGGTTTACTTCATCCAGATCCAGAACCGGCATGCAGCCGGACAGCAAACCCGCAGCGGTGGACTTGCCCGATCCCATGGATCCTGTCAGACCGATCACATGGACCGCCCTGTCCTTCTCTTTCATGCAATCATCTCCTTTTCCGGTTTCAGCACCGGTCTGGCGTCTCTGCAGCTTCCGCCTTCAGTTTTCCTCTGCCGGCTGTCGGGCAGACACCTGCTGACTCGTGCCGCTGCGGCTTTCGTCCCGGGTCTCATTCCCGGGCAGTTTCTGACACACGGGACAAAAATACGTTGTCCGCTGACCTACCTTCGTTTTTTCGATCTCATGTCCGCACACAGGACAGCCGGATCCATCCTTTGTATGCACTCTGAGCTGATTCTGAAACTCCCCCTGGACCCCCAGACTCGATGTATAGCTGCGGATCGTGGTTCCTTTCTTTCTGACAGCCTCAGCCAGAATCTCCCGGGTGTTGTGCAGGACATCCGCCAGCTGGGCATCAGTCAGATCTTTGGCCGGAGTCTGGGGATGGATGCGGCTGGCAAACAGAATCTCATCTGCATAAATGTTGCCGATTCCCGCAATCACATCCTGATCCAGCAGATTCAGCTTGATGGCGCGGTTCTTTTTCAGCCGCTGCCGGAACTCCGGCACCGTAACCGGCGAAAAGGCATCCGGCCCCACCTTTGCAAACACCGGCAGAGTCCGCAGATCCTCCTGTCTGGGGTACAGATACATGCGCCCGAACTTTCTTACATCGTGATACACCAGGCATCGCCCGTCCGCCAGCTCGAACAGCGCGTGCATGTGCTTTGCGGCCGGATCCGGTTTTGCCGGCAGCACATAAAACTTTCCCTCCATCCGCAGATGGATGATCCAGTCATAATCCGTCGTGATCAGCACAAGATACTTGCCGATCCGGGAAAACCCTTCGATCCGCTGCCCCCGCAGCGCCTGCTCAAATTCCGCCACCGGCAGATTCGCCGCCAGTTTCGGATGGCGGACCTCCACCTCTCTGATTTCAGCTCCCCTGATTTCCTGTTCCAGCACATTCAGAACAGTCTGCACCTCCGGTCCTTCCGGCATTACTTGGCCTCATCCCAGCTTTTGCCGGTATGGATGCCCGCTTTCAGCGGCACCCGCAGGTCCATGGCATGATCCATGGCTTCCTGAACCAGGCCGATCATCAGATCCTTCTCCTCTTCCGGCACATCCAGAATCAGTTCATCGTGGATCTGCAGCAGCAGCCGGGACTTCACCTGCTGCTCTTCCATCTTCCGCTTTACCGCAATCATGGCCAGCTTGATCAGATCCGCCGCGCTGCCCTGCACCGGCGCATTCATCGCCGCCCGCTTGCCGAACTCCCGGGTCATGAAATTCTTGTCCCTGATCTCGGGAATCAGCCGCCGGCGATGCATCAGCGTTTCCACATAGCCGTGCTCCTCGCAGAATTCGATGATCCGGTTGGTGTACCGGTGAATGTTGGGATAGCTGGCAAAATAAATATTCATGAATTCCTTGGCTTCCCGGCGGGTGATGCCCAGCGTCTGCGCCAGGCCGAAATCCGTCTGTCCGTAAATGATGCCGAAGTTGACCGTCTTTGCCACCCGCCGCATCTGATCCGTCACCTCATCCGGCTGCACGCTGTACAGCTGACAGGCTGTCCGGGTATGAATATCCGCATCGTCCAGGAACGCCTGGATCATTGCCTGTTCATCCGCCATATGCGCCAGCATCCGCAGCTCGATCTGGGAATAGTCCGCCGACAGCAGCACGTGGCCTTCCGGCGCGGTGAACAGACTCCGGATCTGCCGGCCTTCTTCATCCCGCACCGAGATGTTCTGCAGGTTCGGATCCGAAGAAGACAGCCGGCCTGTCTGGGTCATGGTCTGGTTGAACGTCGTATGGATCTTTCCATCCACGATGCATTTGGCAAGACCGGTGATGTAGGTGGTCATGAGCTTGGAATACTTGCGGTATTCCAGGATCAGATCCGCAATCGGATGTTCATCCCGCAGCTTCTCCAGCACATCCGCCGCCGTACTGCGTTTTTTCCCGCCCTTGAGACCAAGTTCATCAAACAGGACCGTTCCCAGCTGCTTCGGGCTCTCGATTTTGAAGGAGTGACCCGCCAGCTCATAAATCCGGGCCGCCAGATCATCCATCCGTTTCTGGAACTCCACCCCCAGCGTATCCAGCCGCTGTCTGTCGCACTGAATGCCGGTGGTTTCCATTTCCCATAATATCGGAACAAGGGGAAGCTCGATGGATCTGTACAGATCCACCATGTTCTCTTCCTTCAGCCCCGCCAGGATCTTCTCCTTTTTCTGCGACAGCTGTCCTGCCAAACTGGCCATGACAGGCACCATACGCTGGCGGGAACTGCCGCCTTTTGACTTCATCCCCAGATCCTTGAAAGACTCCGGCAGAACAATGCCCAGCGCCTCCATCAGTGAATCAGCCGTTGTGGCCTGGGAATGCAGCAGGAAAGAGGCAATGTGCAGATCCTCCTGAAAATCCGCCACAGGCAGATCACTGCGATTGAGCAGATGCATGAAATCCTTTGCATCCCAGGTTGTCCAGGACCGGGCTGTCAGGAAAGAAGGATCTTCCTTTGCCTTCTCCAGCGGAAGGAAACAGCACTCTGTGCCCCGGGGAAATACAAATCCATAGAAAGTCTGATCCATGAACGAATCCAGGCTCGCCGCCGCCAGCATGATGTTTCCATCCGGCTCGAAGTCCACACGTTCTATCTCCGCCACCGGCCACTGCTGCTGCGCTGCGTCATCTCCGCTTTGCTGCAGCAGACTGCGCATCTCATACTTCCGGTAGAAATCCTGAGGATTCTCCGGATGCAGAGCCAGGTTTTCCATGGAAAACGGCAGTTTCATATCCCGGTAAATCGTAGCCAGTTCCTTGGACAGAAACGCGGACTCTTTTCCTTCCTCCAGGTATTCCCTGCGCTTCCCCCTGATCTCATCCAGGTGATCGTACACGCCTTCCACCGTCTGATAGTCATGCAGCAGCTTCAGCGCAGTCTTCTCCCCGATGTGCTTCACACCGGGAATGTTGTCCGATGCATCTCCCATCAGACCCTTGAGATCCGTGATCTGCGCAGGAGCCAGCCCATACCGCGCCTGCAGCTCTGCCTTGTCCACGATATCCAGCTCCGTCAGCCCTTTTTTCATCAGAATCACCCGGGTGGAATCATCCACCAGCTGCAGCAGATCACGGTCGGATGTCAGAATGTACGTTTCCATATCCGGCGCCGAAGCCGCCATCGAGCCGATGATGTCATCCGCCTCATAGCCTTCTTCTTCATACCGGGTGATGTTAGCCGCATCCAGATACTCTCTGACAACAGGCATCTGCACAATCAGCTCTTCATCCAGTTCCTTCCGTGTCCCCTTGTAAGCCTCAAACCGTTCATGCCGGAACGTCGGTTTCCCGCAGTCCCAGGCAACCAGCATGGCATCCGGCTGAATATCTGCCATGGCCTTCTGCAGCAGATGAATGAAGCCGAATACCGCATTGGTGGGAATCCCCTGTGATGTGGTCATCCGTCTGGACTGACCAATCGTGGCATAGTATGTCCGGAACAGCATCGAGTTGCCGTCCACCAGCAATAATTTCTTCATACTCTCCATTCTAGCACGATGACCTGTATCCTTCAGAGCCTCCCGGCTGACGCTGCCGAGAGAGACAGGGCATCATGATACCGGGCTTGAGTCATCTGCAGGCTTTGTCTGAAACAGCAGCCGAAGGCCGGGCTTCCGACGGACAACCCTGTGAATCACCTCACAAGAAAAGGCCGTTCACCGGCCTGAAAGATGCATATGCATCAGTTTTTTCCGGTCAGCTCTGGCCTGTCGGATTCTGATGATTTTGAAATAGCGGTCCATGACATCCGCGGCATAGCGGATCACCCAGAGCGAAAGAATGCTCAGCAGGACCGAAAAAGTCTCCATGCGCCACAGCCAGAGCAGCAGCGATCCGTTATAGGGCGTGAACAGCCGCATCCAGATCCAGGGAAGCAGATCATAGCCAAAAGCAAACAGCGGGAAGAACAGCCAGGAAAACCGCAGAGAATTGCTCCAGCCGGGGGCCAGTCCTGCCAGCCAGGCAGCAGCGGTGAAATACAGCGGGTCAAACCAGAAGGCCCCCTGGAAAAACAGGGCAGATACCAGTCCCGCCAGCAGACCGCTCAGAATTCTGGTCACGTTATCCTTGTTGTACACAAACACCAGCATCCCCATCAGGAAAAAATGCGGAATGACGGAAAACCGGCTGAGGGTGTAATCCGGCTGCCAGGCATAGGCCATCAGCCCGTCCAGAAGCCCCAGAATCACAAATCCTGCCAGAATCATCGGCTGTTTGCGGATCATTCGCTGTCCTTTCTGCCAATCACCGTCACGTAGTTGAAACTGCTGATATTGGCCACAGGCTTGACATAAATGGTGGATATGATCGCATCGTCATTCACGACACTCTCTGTCACCGTTCCCACAAAAATGCCCGAAGGATAGTTTCCGCCTTTGCCGGAAGTGGCGACTTTCTGCCCGGAAGTGATCACGGCTTCGTTGTTGAACAGCGATACCCGGTATGCTTTCTTTCTGGCGTCGTAGGACTGCAGAATGCCCTCCACCGTGGTGCCGTCTTCCAGAGGAATGGAAATGGCAATGTCGTTGATCAGCGTATCGCTGGTCAGCAGCTCCACTGTGCTGGTGGCGGTCTCCACATGACTGACCAGACCCACAACCCCTTCGCTGCTGGCAGCCAGCATGTTTTCCCTGACCCCCTGCATGCTGCCGGCAGAAATCGTAAAGGACTGGTTCCAGGCGGAAGCCGGCCGGTTCAGAACGCTGCAGCCGATCTGCAGACTTTCCGGAAGACCGCCTTTCATCTCCAGCATTTCCTGGAGCTCTTCATTCCGGTTTTTCTCATCCTGATACATAGTCTGGTAGGAACGCTGACTGGCCAGTTCTTCGTTGAGATACTCATTGTCCTGATAGACCGACCACAGACTGGCCACGTCCTGAAACATCCCGCCCAGGGAAGTCAGCGGCTTGTCCACCAGACCGTATTTGATGTAGGCCCAGGCACTGTATCCGGCATTGGACAGCGGTGCCTGGCGCAGGGCCATCATGATGCTGCCTGCTGCGAGTATGACAATGACAGCTGTCAGCAGCCGGCGCTGAGTGCGGTTGAATCGTTTCATGATGGTCCCCCTTTGTCGCCCAACATTATACCGTCAGCTCTCCGTTGCAAACAAGATGAAACTGTTTGCCTGACCTTTGGCTTTCCGGAGGGCTTCATGCTGAAAACAGCGCCGGAATCCTCAATCCGGCGCTGTTTTGCGTCTATTCTCCTTTCATATAGCCGGCGTGCTTCATGGACAGCCAGCTGCTTCCGCCCACGATCAGATGATCCACCACATGGATCCCCATGGTCGTCCCGGCTTCCTCCAGCGCCCGGGTGGTTTCAATGTCATCCAGGGACGGTGTCACATCCCCGCTGGGATGATTGTGGATGAACATGACCTGTGCTGCATCTTCCTGCAGGGCTGCACGAAACGCCCCTTTGATGGAAACCAGGCTTTCGGTCTGGGTCCCCACACTCAGCACCCGGCTGGACAGGATCCGGCCTCTGGCATCCAGAAACACAGCCGCAAACTGCTCCAGGGGACTCATCCCGAACTCCAGCTGGCACCATTCCAGCACTTCATTGAAGTCGAAGGGCCGGCTCCTGAACGCTTTGGCCCGCCGTATTCTCCTGGCAAGGTCCACCGAAGCCACCAGATGCAGAGCCTTGGCTTCCCGGATCCCCGGAATCTTCATGAAAGAAGCCGGTGTGAAGGAATCCCAGTCTGCCAGGCTGGATGTTGCTTTCAGCACATCTGCTGCCAGATCCATGACCGGACAGGTCCTGGTTCCGCTTCCCAGGATCAGAGCCAGCAGCTCCGCATCCGACAGGGAACGGATCCCCTGCTGCAGCGCTTTTTCTCTCGGGCGCTGCTCAAGACAAATTTCCTGTACTCTCATACTTGTTATATTCGCCAGATTCTGCTGTTTTTGCGGAAATTCATACCATCTTTACTTTTCGTGTGACTTCTAAGCAGCAGAGCAGAAAAAAAACCGGGAACCTGCCCGGTCATCAGAGAGTCAGTCTCTTCTTCGGATTGTGCGCTTCTTCCCGGAAGAACGGAAGATGGCAAACAGCGGCAGAGACAAAATGACGATCGGATAAATCTCCAGCCGCCCGGCCAGCATGGCAAATGACAGCACGAGTTTGGAAAAAGCCGAAAACGGCGCGAAGCTGCCTGTGGGACCACAGATTCCGAATCCCGGGCCCACATTCCCGATGCAGGTATAGACCGCCGAGATCGTGCTCTCGAAATCCAGCCCGTCCAAAGCCACAAGCATGGTGCACAGGGCAATCAGAATGAACCAGAAACAGAAGAACGCCAGCACTTTTGTGCATTCCTCCCGGGGAACCGGTTTGCCGCTGAGGGTGAGAGCTTCCACTTTCTGCGGATGCACCAGCTTCTGCACATTGAGTTTCAAGGTCCGCAGAACGATCAGCAGCCGGACCACCTTGATGCCGCCCCCGGTGCTGCCTGCCATGGCACCCACCACCATGAGAAAGAACAGGATCATTTTGGAGAACGTCGGCCAGAGATTGAAATCTGCCGTGGCGTAGCCGGTGGTAGTCATCACCGAGACAACCTGAAAGGAAGAATATCGCAGAGCCGTGGCCAGACTGCCGTAGAGATGCAGGATATTCAGGGCAATCAGCACCGAGGCACCAATGGTTATGCCCAGATAGGTCCGGAATTCCGTATCTTTCAGCAGCGGTCTGACATCCCGCATCACCAGGAAAAAATACAGATTGAAGTTCACGCCGAACAGGAACATGAACACGGTGATGACCGTCTCAAAATACGCAGAATGATAGTGGGCAATGGAATCGGCATACAGACTGAAACCGCCGGTTCCCGCAGTGCCGAATGTATGGATCAGGGAGTCGAAAAACGGCATGCCCCCTGCCAGCAGAAACAGCAGCTCCAGAAGCGACAGAAGCAGATACAGTCCGTAGAGAATCATGGCGGAAGTCCGCAGGCGGGGAACCAGTTTGGAAATGCTCGGTCCCGGGGCTTCTGCCCGCATCAGGTGCATGGCCTGTTCTCCGGTTTTGGGCAGAACCGCCAGAAGCAGCACAAGCACACCCATGCCGCCCACCCAGTGAGTCAGACTGCGCCAGAAAATGGCAGAACGGCTCAGGGTCTCCACGTCTGTCAGGATCGTGGCTCCGGTGGTGGTGAAGCCGGACACGGTTTCAAAGAAGCAGTCCACGTAGGATGGGATCTCTCCGCTCAGGCGGAAAGGAAGCGCTCCTGCCAGAGAAAGAACAATCCAGATCAGACCCACCGCAATCAGACCGTCCCTGGCAAAGTAGTCCTGCTTTTTCGGCTCGATTCTGGACAGCAGCCCGCCGCAGGCAAAAGTAATGCCAATGGTGATCAGCAGGGCCTGAAGCATGTGCTGTTCATGGTAGATCCCCGCCACCAGCAGCGGCAGCAGAAGCAGAACAGACTCAAACAGAACCGCGAAGCCCAGCACCTGCAGGATGACCTGCCAGTTCAGCTTCCTTGCCATTCGATGCAGCGAGAACGTCATTGATATCACGAAGTCCTTTCACTTTCGATACAACAATAAAGGAATCTCCCTCATTGATCAGTGTATCTCCCCTGGCGATATGCGGCCGGGATTTATGGGTGATGTAAGCCACCAGGATCCCGCTTTTCAGCGGCAGATCCTTCACGCGTCTGCCGATGAACCGGCAGTTGGACGCAACACGGAATTCCAGCACCTCCACTGCACCATCCGCTGCCTGAATAATGGACTCCACATTGGAGCCCACGGAATTCTGCATGGCACGGACATACTGCACGATGTTGTCTGCGGCTATGTTCTTGGGTGTAACGGCATTGGACAAACCGAGTTTTTCCAGCAGAAATCCAAGCTCGACACGGTTGACCTTGGGGACCACATGTTCCACGCCGCAGCGTTCTGCGAACATGGATATGATCACATTCTCTTCATCGTTGTCTGTCAGGGAGACAAATCCGTCCATTTCCTGAAGATTCTCCGACAGCAGCAGCGTCTGGTCCGTACCGTCTCCGCAGATGACAGTCACCTGCGGGAAACGGGCAGCGATTTCGTCGGCTTTCTCCCGGTTTTTCTCGATGATTTTTACTTCGATGTTCAATTCCAGCAGCCTGGAAGCCAGATAGTTGGCGATTCTGGATCCGCCCACGATCATCACTTCCCGCAAACGGCGGCGTTTCATGGGCCAGAACTGTGCAAAGAACTTTTCGATTTCCCGGGTGCTTCCGGCGACCGAGAGCTTGTCACCGCTGTGGATTACTGTCTCGCCGCCGGGGATGATCACCTCATTGTCCCGCTGGATGATGCAGAACTGAACACTGGCTCTGCCCCTGGCATCTATTTCATTGATTTTCCGGCCTGCCAGAGGACTGTTCTCTCCCACCCGGCCCTCTGCCATTTCCATGCGGCCTTTGGCAAAGGAATACACCTTGACCTTCGAGGAATAGTGCAGGCAGCGGATGATTTCACTGGCTGCTGCATTCTCGGGATTCATGAGCATGCTCAGCCCCAGATCATCCTTGATCAGCCAGGAGCTTTTGTGGAACTCCGGATTCCGGATCCGGGCAATGGTGCGGGCTGCGCCGATGCGTCGGCTGAGCAGGCAGGTGACAATGTTGGTTTCATCCGTGCTGGTGGCTGCTATGACCAGATCGGCTCTGGGCACACCGGCTTCCCGGAGGATGTCCACATCCGTTCCGCTTCCCTGCACCCCGACCACATCCAGATAATTCAGGGTATGCTCCAGTACCTGTGCCTTGTTTTCAATCACCGTGACATCATGACCTTCAGCATCCAGCTGACGGACAAGGGCATGGCCGACTTTGCCGACGCCCACAACGACGATATTCATGAGATTCCCCTCCTGTAGCATTGCATCCATGGTAGCGGTTTCCTTCGGTTAAATCAATCCGGGGTGGAAGGGTATGACAGTTTTGAGGGCTTGGGCGACGTACTGAGTTAGTATATATTCATATGGGGCCATGACTGCCGCCCCCGGAAAACCCGGGCTGGCGGTCAGCCAGTATTTTGGCCATTGAGAAGGAGTTTTCGACATGCAGGATAAAACTGTACTGGATGTACATCCCATAACAAAAGAAGAATATGCAGCCTTTGCAGCCGGCAAGGACTACAACATGTACCAGCATCCTAAGTTCATTCAGTTTATGGAAGACAGGGGCTTTAAGCCAAAGATCTATGGCGGGTTTGAAAATGGCAGACTGGTGATCGCCATGATCGTGCGGATCGATCCTCTGATGAAACTGTTCAAATCCGCCCGGGCACTCCGGGAATGGATTTCCGATACGCCCGCAGATCCCGAACTGATCAAAGCATTCATTCATGGGCTGGTTCCCCTGCTGAAGCAGGAAGGGGCTGTCTGGCTGAAGCTGGAATCCGGCGTGGAGTATCAGCAGCGGGATGCGGAAGGTAAAGTGGTATCAGATGGTTTCAACAACGAGTCCTACCGACAGCTGCTGGCACAGACCGGCTTCCATCCGGAAGAACTGTGGACCAATGGTCTTGACATGACCCATCAGGCACGCTGGGTTTCGGTACTGGATCTGGTGGAAAGAGAAACGCCGGAAGATGGCATGATGCATACCTCCGAGTTCATGAAGAATCAGCCAGGTGTCCGTCATAAAAGCGTCGGGGAAGTTTTCAAAGGATTCTCCATGAAAATCCCCCGGCATATCCGGGAAGGCATGCAGGATTTCATTGTCGTCCGGGAACTGGAAATGGATGAGATGGAAATCATGCATAAACTGGAAGAAGCCAGTGCAGAAGTTCATGATTTCCAGGCACCGGATCTGGCGACGTATCAGGCATGGAAAAAAGCCTTTGGAGATGACTGCAACGTAGTGGCCTCCTTTCTGGACACGAACCGGTACCGGGATTACCTGAACCGGGAGCTGAGCAAGGGACAGGCAGATCTGGAACAGGCCCAGGCTGAGCTGGCAGAAGCACCGGGGTCCAAAAAGCGGAAAAACAAAGTCAATTCTGTTCTGGAGCATCTCAGGCCTGTGGAAAAACGCGCCCGGGAGCTGGATGACCTTGTCCGGGAGTATGGTGAAATGATTCCGCTGGCGGGCGGTCTGTTTGTCATTACCCCTGCAGAGACCATCTACCTGTTCGGTGGATCCATCCGGTCTCTGTCTCAGTTTTTCGGCCCCCAGGCTGTTCAGTTCGAGATGATACGCCGTTCCATTGAACGGGGGGCCCTGCGCTATAACTTCTGGGGAATTTCCGGTAAATTCAAGCCGGACGAAGAGGGCTATGGCGTATATAAATACAAAAAAGAGTTTGGTGCGCACGTCGTGGAGTATGCAGGTGAATTCACCATGGTTCTCCGCCCGGCTGTCGCCAGACTGACCAGACTGAACGAAAGGAAATAATGCCATTTTCCTGCAGCTGCAGTACAGCCGGATCCGGTTGACTGCAGCTGTTTTTCGTTCTCCGCCTGCACGAAGCAACGACTGATATACAAAAAAAAACGAACCCTTTCGGATTCATTTCGCAACTAGATGGAGCAGATGAGGGGAATCGAACCCCCGTATCGACCATGGCAAGGTCGTGTTCTACCATTGAACTACATCTGCATAATGGCGGTCCAGATGGGACTCGAACCCACGATCTCCTCCGTGACAGGGAGGCATGTTAACCACTACACCACTGGACCAAATCTAAATAATGGTGCCGACTACAGGACTTGAACCTATGACCTACGCGTTACGAGTGCGTTGCACTACCAGCTGTGCTAAGTCGGCGTTGCCTTCGCCTTTCGGCTGACTGCCTATTGATAATAACACGATGTCAGGTACCAGGCAACAGTTTTTTGATTTTTTATTCTCTTTTTTACGCCCGTCAATTGCCAAACTGAATGCAACCGACCAGCCGCAGAGAGCTGCACTTACTTCGGCAAGGGGAGAGTCAGCATTGCAGGTGCCGTCTGAACCCCTCTCTTATGAAGTAACCCTCCAGCCACTGATAAAAACGGAAAAAGGAGCCACCGGATGATTCACCTTTGACGGCAATCATGCACGTGCAGCTCCTTATTATAATCATCATTGTCTGCCTGTCCAGGCATTCAGCATTAAGCTGCGGGCTGACGGGAAAAAACCCTGTTTTTTTCCGTCAGCTGGCAGCGTACCCTTCCGGATTCATCGACTGCCACTTCCAGGAAGAAGCACACATGTCAT
>NZ_CAJUPA010000049.1 GCF_910588395.1 uncultured Faecalibaculum sp.
AAAACTGTTAACTCTTATTTCACCAGAAATGTACACACTCATCTAACCACTAACAATGAGAGTTATTTTCTGTCTGTCATGTTTAACTCTAAACCTAACTCGTTGTACCCTTATGATATCCCTTTCAGAATCAGATTTCAACAATTAAAAAAAGGAAGTTGCAAACTTCCTAACCCTGCAAGTGCAGGGATAAAATGACAACTTCCTTTTTTTACGGATCATCCCAGCAAATGCAGGGATATAAGGGCTGCCTGAAGCCATTATATCCCTGCAAGTACCTATTGATTTGCAATTATTGAAGTCTTCCTGCATTCCAATCCGAATTCAGGAGAATAATGCAGTTCAAATCCAGCCAGTCGGGCATTGCAATTTACGTCCAGAATCAGGATTAGTCTGTCCTTCATCACAGGATTTTTCATCCAGAGAGAAAACACTTTTTCCGTATTCTGCTCCAGTTCGTTGTCGGCTGCTTTGTAAGGTAGTGACGCAGGCAGCGTGATCACTTCCTTCAGCAAAATCTGTATTTGATCAAAAGTCAGTTTGTTATCCGATCTCAATATCACATCATTATCATCCGCTGGATGATAGATACCAGGCATCATTTCCTGGACCAGAATACAGCTGATGCCCGAGTCAATATCTCGGACTCCAGCCACTCCCTTCTGATCCGTGCTTTTTTCGTTGGAAATATTCAGGCCATTGATTCCGTGGTCAACACGCAGTGTTTTATATGGTGGAGAAAGGGGGTGTACACTTGCCTTTGTTTCTTCTTTCTTTTCATCATTCTGGTAAGCTCTGTACTTTTCCTGTTCAGTTTCAGACTGGGCTGTTACATCCGCAGATTCATAAACGATATTCACCAGTTTTGGTATATCCCCGGGAATACTTACAGTATCCGGGAGGTTGTTTTTCGTCTGATATTGAAGCCATCCACTATATACCGCCGACACAGAACTATCTGCTTTTTCATTTGACGGAATCAGTACATGGCAGACAGGTTTCTTCAAATTCTCCGGACGTACCCGGTCTTTGTGGCGATGGAGCCTTCCAATCCGCTGCAGTAGCAAATCCATTGGCGAGAGTTCTGTAATCATCAGATCAAAGTCTACATCCAGAGACTGTTCTATGACCTGAGTCCCTACAATCACCAGTCTGTCTCTGACTTTTTTTCTGGAATCGTCCGTTCCCTTACCCGCAAGGGTCAGGACCTCTGTTTCAACACTTGACCTCCCCATTGCAGTATACCTGGAATGAAAGGGAATAATCCGCCATCCAGTTAATTCTGTTTGAAGGTAATGTGCCACTTCCTGCGCTTTCTTTACCGTATTGACAATAATTCCAGCCACTCCGCCGTCAACAAGATTTGTTGTCAGACTCCGACATATCTTCTCCGCTTCATCCGCTGTGGATACAATCTCTTCCTTTACAATCAGAACATTCTTTTCATTTTCCTCTGCTAACAAAGCCCTGCTGGCAATCTGCTGCCCGTCTGTCCATGTAACCAGCGGGTAGCCGGATGCAGTTTGCCAGTCAGCATCCCCTTTTTCTTTATATTTCTTTCCATAACGTCCTTTCTGGTAAGCGTGCACGAGTTCCACCCTGCGTGATTTCGGTAATGTAGCTGAAAGCAGAATTACAGGTGCATGATAACTTCCCAGCCATTCCAGCATCCTTACCAGATAGACATTCATATACGCGTCATAGGCATGGACCTCATCTATGATGACAGTCTTGCCGGCAATTCCCGCATGGCGAAGCATCACGTGACGCTGATTCAGTGCGGACATCAGTCCCTGGTCCACTGTACCAACCACGAAATCCGACATCATTCCTACCTTTCGCCCCTGCATCCAATCGTGAACAATCAGAGAAGAATCACCTTCTTTCCCATCTTCGTTCAATCTGGCTGTACCATGAGGTATTTTTCTATACTCCTCGTTGAATGCTGCCATTCCATGAGCCAGTTTCATGCTCTGCTTCCCACCATGAGATTCATACTCTACCCATTTTTTAAATCTGGGAAACAGCCCATTGGAAGTGGCCTGCGTTGGCAGCCCGAAATAGATTCCTCCACTGCCTCTTTTTTCAGCAAAAACATCAGCAGCAGCCAGAGCAGCTTCAGTCTTTCCAACACCCATCTGAGCTTCAACCACAAGAATTCCAGGATCAGAGCAGTTACTGACAATTTGAATCAATTCCGCCTGTACCGAATTTGGATGGAAACCAAACATCTTCTCGAACACAGTCTCGTCCATTTCCGGGTTGTGTTTCTGCCAGACACTGGTCAGGGCAAGCTCATCCCATCCTTTCTCTATCCTCTGTGGATAGATATCACTCTCTGAACTTTTATTTATCGGAATCAGTGGAAAATAGGCAGTATTGGAACTGATCCAGTCTGCCTCCACCAGAATCCCGGACAACAGCAGCCAGCTGTTCAGACTTAATGAAGGTATTTCATTGTGGTTGATGCCACATATTCTGCAGGCTGTTTCTGCAATTCTTTCCCATGTTTTCTGCCAGAATTCTTTCTTCTCGACATCACCATACATACCCACAGGATTATCACTTATTAATTTCTTCGCCTTATGGCTGGCATCTCCTAACAACGCATCCTGTGTCTTGCCATGATGTCCTCCGACAACTGATGCAAAGGCTTCCGAAAATCCCAGACTGGCAAGAATCAGCATTCCAGATTCTGAATGATGCATGTAACCGGAAATGCCAAACTGTTTGTATGGCAGCGTATTGCCCCTGAATCCAGCATAGTCTTTGAGTTTTTCCAGAATCATAGACTGAAAGACACAGGTCGCTTTCCCTATATCATGCAGCATCCCGATTAGAGCAAACAGCTTCTCCAGCAATAGAGAATCAATTCCCTGCTGTATGAAAAGCTGTTTTTCCTGTTCAGATACCCGGTGGCGGTATAACTCGACCATGACCCCAGCTGTATCAGTCATATGCATCCACAACGGAAGATAACAGCCATTTTCCGCATCGGTTTTGGCCACCGCCCCTTTGCACGCAGCTTCTAATTCTCCTAATAATTTCCAATCCATATAGCTCACCTCGTACAATCAGATAGTACCCCTTAATCATGCATGATTTGTGTCTATTCTTTGAAAAAGTCACCATTCCCAGCAAAATTCCTCTCCCAAATCTGGTAACTTCCATTTCACCAGAAATGTGCATCCATATATATATCGGGATATTCCACATATACCCCAAAAAATCACCGCAGCTCTCTCCCCCTACCAGGCAGAAAACTGCGGTGTTTTGCTTACTCAAATGACATTATCCGCTGGAGCCTCGGAAACCACCATCGCTTACCGGCTCCGGCATCCATCGGCAGCATTCTCACAGCTGCCCGCTTCTCCCGGCGTCTCCCTCAAACTGGATCCGGCAGTACCGGGCGTAGATTCCATTGCGTTTCATTAGTTCTTCATGGGTACCCCGCTCGGCGATGCCGCCTTCGTCCACCACCAGGATCTCATCGGCGTTCTGAATGGTGGACAGACGATGGGCAATGGTCAGACAGGTGCGTCCTTTTGCCAGGTCCCGCAGTGAGCGCTGAATAACGGCTTCGCTTTCGTTGTCCAGGGCGGAGGTGGCTTCGTCAAGGATCAGGATCTTCGGATCTTTCAGGAACAGACGGGCGATGGAAATCCGCTGTTTCTGTCCACCGGAGAGCCGCGTTCCTTTTTCGCCGACCTGGGTTTGCAGGCCGTCGGGGAGGGAGGCAATGAGGTCCTGCAGATTGGCTTTTTCCACAGCAGCCATAACTTCTTCCTCTGTGGCATCCCATTTGCCGTAGCGGATGTTGTCCGCAATGGTGCCATCAAAGAGATACACATCCTGCTGGACGACACCAATGGCGTCGCGCAGAGAGTGCAGCTTGAGGTCTTTCACATTCTTTCCGTCTACCAGGACGGTGCCGGCGGTGGTGTCATAAAACCGCGGGATCAGACTGCAGATCGTTGTTTTTCCCGAACCGCTGGGTCCTGCCAGAGCGACGTTTTTCCCGGCAGGGATGGAAAAGGAGATATTTTCCAGAACCGGGATGCCGTCTTCATAGGCGAAGGACACATTCCGGAATTCCACATTTCCCTGTACATCCTGCAGTGGCCTGGCTTCGGGGGTGTCCTGAATGTCCGGGATTTCTTTCATGATTTCCTCGAAGCGGCGGAAGCCGGAGAATCCTTTCTGAAACATTTCGGTGAGTTCAATGAGGATCTCCAGCGGGGAGACAAAGACATTCACATACAGTACAAAGGTCGCCAGTTCGCCGACTGAGATCTGATGACTGGCGGCGAGGAGTCCGCCGGCGAGCACAATGGTGACGTAGAGCAGGCCCTGGAAGAAATGGTTGCCGGTGTAGTAGGCGCCCATGGCGCGGTAGTTGGCTTCTTTGGAACGCAGGTATTTCTCGTTGGCTTTGCTGAATTTCCGGAGTTCCAGGGGTTCGTTGGCGAAGCTCTGGACCACGCGGATGCCTTCCAGGGAGTCCACGACAGAGGCGTTGATTCCGGCGACTTTTTTCCGGTTGTCCGCGAAGGTTTCTTCCATGCGTTTGTTCTGGATGGCGGAGAACCAGAGCATGATCAGGGTCACAGCAGCCAGACACAGTCCCAGCTGCCAGTTGATGCAGAGCATCACGGCGAAGGAGCCGATGATTTTGATTAGAGATATGAACAGGTTTTCCGGGCCGTGGTGGGCCAGTTCGGAGATGTCGAAGAGATCGGAGACGATGCGGCTGGTGAGAGTACCGGTGTTGGTGCGATCGTAGAAGCCGAAGGACAGTTTCTGGAGCTGCTCAAAGAGATCCCGCCGCATGTCGGTTTCCATTCTGGCGCCCATGATGTGACCCTGGCAGGTTACGTAATAGCGGCAGGCTGCTTTCAGGATGTACATGGCGAGCATGGCGGGAATCAGCCAGGTGAGGCCATGATAAATCGCATCGGGTCCCTGGACGAAGAGTGTGCCGGTGCACCAGCCGAAGATCAGGGGAAAGGCGATGTCCACGGCGGAGATCACAGCGGCACAGAACAGGTCCATGAAGAACATGCCTTTGTAGGGTTTGTAGAAAGAGACAAAGTACTTGAATGTCTGCATAGTTCACCTCGTTTCCTTATTATAGCGGGTGGCCGGGTGCCAGCAGCACAGATTGTGAGCTCGAAGCGCTTTCAGGTTTGAGGGGTCAGTGGCGGGATTGCCGATGACGGGAAAACGGCAGGGCTCAGCTGGACTGGAGGTTCTCCAGCCTGCTGATTCCATCTGAAAAAGCCTCTTCCAGGATGTCCAGAAACATCAGTACAAAGGGAGTCAGGTCGCCTTTATTCAGTGGGTGTTCCGCTTCTTCAAACGCCCGGTAATACTTCTTCTGATGTTTCCGGAAATCCGATGAGAGCTGCAGCGCTGCCAGGGTACTGAACTCTCCGGAAACCAGAAGGCTGGTGAGGAACCGGTTGAGTCGTCCGTTTCCATCGTAGAAGGGATGAATATAGCCAAACAGAAAATGGAAGACCGCTGTCCGGATCAGAAACGGGATTGCATCATCCTGTGTCAGTTCCAGGGCTGCTTCCATCAGCTGGATAATTTTGCTTTCCGGCTGGATTCCTTTGTGAACGGTTTTCAGCCCATCCGTAACCGCCACAGAATGTGCCCTGAAAATTCTGCCGTCCGGTCTGTTGTGCGGAGTATCCCGGACGATGTCCTGAACCAGCATCGCATCATAGAGTTTGCGGATGTCCTGAGGTGTTTCGGGAAACTGAACTTTCCCGGAAAGCAGGCAAAGATACTGCTCCAGCTGTCCTGCAAACCTGGTTCCGGGCTGGGCAGAAAGCGCATTCTGCAGATCTTTCCGGCTGCAGTGTATGCCCTCAATTGCATTGCTTTGTTCTATTTCCTGAAACAGAGAGTCCATCAGAATCACGGGTAGACAGGGCAATTCAGATTCCAGATGTTCCAGCTGAATCTGCATCTTCCTGATTGCATCACTTTTGGCCGTCACTTCTCCTGCCAGAACCACAAACGCCGGATTCTCTCCTGCAGAGAATGGAAACCGCAGCGTTTCTTCCCCGTTGTATCTTTCCTTATACTTTTGCCGATGCAGTTTTTCATCTTCATGGAACCAGCTTTTCAGCGTTCTGTATTGATTCATATACTCTCCTGTTTCCTCAGTTCGTATCTGTCTGGCTGCGCAGAATCTCGAGCTGTTATGAGGCTTAAAGCCTGCAGTCTTGTTCTTTTCTGCTTTCTGCTGTCTTTGTGCCCCAAGTATATAGAATGCAGTCTGTTTTGATAAGCCCCGCTCATGGCTGTATCTGCCCCTTTCCCCGGGCGTATCATGCAGGTTCCTTTCTTCTTTCCCGGATAATGGTCCTGAAAGAAGGTAATACACATGATCAATATCGTTATGTGGGCTGACCTGCAATGCCCATTCTGTTATGTGGGTGAAACCAGCCTGCAGCATGCCATTGAAGAGCTGGGGCTGCAGGACCAGGTACGGCTGGATATCAAATCCCGGGAGATCCACCGGCCGGAGGATGGCGACGGTGACATGGAGATGTTTGGCATTTTCCAGCAGAAGGATGGATTTTCTCCGGAAGGGGCCAGAGCACAGATTGAAAAAATCAACACCATGGGCCGCGAAGAAGCCGGTCTGATTTTTGATTTCGGCAAGGTGCATGAATCCAATGACCACGATGCGCACCGTCTGTACAAGCTGGCCCGGGACTGCAATCTGGGGCCGCAGGTTCGGGATGCGCTGCATGATGCCTATTTTGTTCAGGGCGAAAAGCTTTCAGATCCCGAGGTCCTGGTCAAAGCCGGCAAGGCGGCTGGTCTGGATGAGGATCTGATCCGGCGAATGCTGGCGGATGGCTGGTATGAAAACGAAGTGGCCAATGATGAGATGGAGTATGAGGCCCTGGCGATTGAATCCGTTCCTTATTTTATAGTGGACCAGGAAGTGATTCCGGAGCATCTGACAAAGGATGAGTTCGTCAAGGTGCTGAAGAACCATTTGCCTGCTGTATCCTGAGATCAGGATCCGGATCGGTCCATCGGCAAAAAAAGATGTGGACTGTCAGAGAGCCACATCTTTTTTTGCATATCCTTGTTCGGACAGAGCTGGACACCTGATTCGATCCATCATCCCATCATGACGGCCAGGACCACATAGACCACCAGCGTTACCAGCATGTTCAGGGTAATGATACCGGAACAGTACGCCCGCTCTTCTTCCGTATGAAGCAGGGGCGTGATCTGCACGATGACTCCGAATCCCACCGGGCCCATGAAATACAGCCAGGCGGCAGCCGCAAAATCCGGGTTTTCCATGGTGGCTGGAAACAGCAGATAGAGAAGCGCGATGATTCCGGCAAAGAGCAGAACCCGTACTGCCACAAATCTGGCCGCTGGCTTGAGGATCCGGGGAGAGAACTCCAGATTGAAGCCGATGATAAACAGAATCAGCGGCAGAATGGCCGCGGTAATGGTGGACATGATCTGCGAATACAGGCCAAACCAGCTGGTCTGCTGCATCCAGGCATAGAGGCCCGTTACGTTCAGAAACAGTCCGGAAAATGCGGCAATGACCATGGGAGAATGGATGATGGTTTTGAAGATTTCCCTGCCGCTGGCTTTTTTGTCGGTATACCCCGGCAGCAGCAGAGGAATGATCAGGAAGCAGAATGCCACACCGGCCAGGTCCAGCAACATTGGGTCTCCGGCGCTGGGTGACTGCGTGCCAACAATGGACAGAAACAGCGGCAGGGCAAAGTTGCCGCCTTCTGCGGTGGTAAGCAGAAAGGGCGAAATGGTGGCATAGGGACCAAACAACCGTCTGAGAAGTGTTTTTCCCAGACAATAGAAAACACAGTAGCAGATCAGAATGACAGCAACGATTCCTGCAATGGATGGCTGCAGCGTGCTGGAGGCCAGCAGGTTGAAGACCATAATGGGAAACAGGAGACCGAACACGATCTGATTGGCACCGTCTTTCTGCTCAGGGGTGATCCATTTGCGGGTCCTGGCCAGCCAGCCAAGGCCTGCCATGAAGAATATAGGTGCGAGTGTCTGCAGAGTCTGCACGGGAATGCCGCCTTTCTGCTGTTTATGGTAAGGCAGAAAGCCGGAAGAACAGGACCGGGATGATTGTCCGGGTGTCACATATCCGGTACCGGCTGAACCTGTTCAAACAGCAGGACGAAGCACCAGGTCCTGCAGAGACTGCGGTTCAGATTCGCATTGAGAAAAGACCCGCCAGTCGCGACGGGTCTTTCTGTGCTTTCTGCTGTAAACAGGATCTGTCTCAGTTTCCGGACTCTGCCTTCAGCTCCAGGATCATGTCCCGCAGCTGAGCTGCCCGCTCGAAATCCAGTTCCTTGGCAGCTTCCCGCATTTCCAGCTCCATATCCTCGATGAGCTTCTGCGTGCCTTTCTTTCCAAGTTTCTTCTTTTTCAGGTAGCGGCTGGTTTCCGCCTTGGTTTCCTTGCTGCGAACCACATCCCGGATGGGCTTCAGCACAGTTTTCGGCACAATGCCATGCTCCTCGTTGTACTGCATCTGAATCGCCCGGCGCCGCTTCGTTTCCGAAATGGCTTCCTTCATGGAGTCCGTCATTTTGTCACCATACATGATGACCTTGCCGCTGGCATTCCGGGCTGCCCGGCCAATGATCTGAATCAGACTCCGCCGGCTGCGCAGGAAGCCTTCCTTGTCTGCATCCAGAATGGCGATCAGACCCACTTCCGGAATATCCAGACCTTCCCGCAGCAGGTTGATGCCCACCAGGACATCGTACTTGCCTTCCCGCAGATCATGGATGATTTCCGTCCGTTCAATGGTCTTCACCTCATGGTGCAGCCAGGCCACCTTGATGTCGAGATTCTTCAGATACTCCGTCAAATCCTCCGCCATCCGCACCGTCAGCGTAGTCACCAGCGTCCGCTGCCCGGCTGCTATCCGCTGTCGGATTTCATCCACCAGATCATCAATCTGTCCCTCTGTGGGGCGCACCTCCACTTCCGGATCCAGCAGGCCGGTGGGGCGGATGATCTGCTCCACCACATGGTTGTCCGTCTTCTCCAGCTCATAATCACCGGGGGTGGCGCTGACAAAGATTGACTGCCCGGTGACCTGTTCAAATTCCGGAAAGGTCAAAGGACGATTGTCCAGAGCGCTGGGAAGCCGGAACCCGTATTCCACCAGTGTCTCCTTGCGGGCTCTGTCTCCGTTGTACATCCCCCGAATCTGGGGCAGCGAAGCATGACTTTCATCCACCACCAGCAGAAAATCCTCCGGCAGATAATCAAACAGGGTATAGGGCTTTTCACCAGGCTTCCGGCCGTCAATGTGCCGGGAGTAGTTCTCGATGCCCGGGCAGACTCCGAACTCCCGCAGCGCTTCTATGTCATACCGGCACCGCTGTTCCAGCCGCTCCGCTTCCAGTGGCTTGCCTTCTTCCTTGTAGAATTTCAACCTCTCCTCCAGCTCCTCTTCAATGGTTCCCGCAGCCCGGCGCATGATGTCCATGCTCGTGGCATAGCCGTTGGCAGGATAAATATTGTAAACCGAATATGCCTGCTGCACTTTTCCTGTCAGCGGATCCACCTGCGTGATCCGGTCGATTTCATCGCCGAACATTTCGATCCGGATCAGATATCTGTCTGTGTGCCCCGGGCTGATTTCAATCGTATCGCCCCGGACCCGGAAGGTTCCGCGGACCGGATCCATGTCGTTGCGCTTGTACTGCTGGCTCACCAGAAAGCGCATCAGCTCCTGCCGGTCGATTTCCTGGCCCACCCGGATGGTTTCAATCATATCCCGGTACTGTTCCGGATTGCTGGCACCGTAAATGCTGGCAACGGACGCCACAATGATCGTATCCCGGTGATTCAGGGCTGCATTGGCTGCCGCCAGGCGCAGCATGTCCAGCTCTTCATTGGTTTTGGTGTTCTTGTCAATATACGTATCGGACTTCGGAATGTAGGCTTCCGGCTGGTAGTAGTCAAAATAGGAGACAAAATACTCCACATGATTGTGCGGGAAGAACTCTTTGAATTCGGCATAGAGCTGGCTGGCCAGCGTCTTGTTGTGGGCAAACACAAGAGTCGGACGTCCCACCTGGGCAATCACATTGGATATGGTGAAAGTCTTGCCGGTTCCGGTCGCTCCCATGAGAACCTGCCACTGCTTTCCCTCTTTTACACCTTCCACCAGCTCCTGAATGGCTTCCGGCTGATCCCCCGAAGGCTTGTAGCTGCTCACCAGCTGAAATGTACCCGGCTCCGCCGTTTTCCGGCTGTCCTTTGTGCTTTGTTCGTTTGTGGTCTCCATCGTTTCCTCCTTCCGCATCTATGTAAAAAGGCTTTCCGCAAATCCGTCTGTCATTCACGCAAAGCCATTGTAAACTCGAAGTTTCCTCTTATCAACAAATTTGTAAACAACAGTGAATTTCTGTGTTATGATTCGCTCGTCAGCAGTGACAGAGCCCGGTTGCGCTGGGCATCTTCATTCCGCTCATTCTGATAAATCCGGATCAGCGTCAGTTCCGTCAGCCGGTCAAAGGACTCCCTGTCCACGACTCCTGTGGGCTCCAGACCATTGTCCGCCTGGAACTGCCGCATGGCCTCGCTGGCGGAGGCATCGAAATAGTCATCCGCCCGGTCTGTCTCATATCCCAGATACTGCAGGAACCGGTGCACCGCTTCGCCGTTTTCGTTCACGGTATCCGGCAGAATCGTTTCCCCGTCCTCCAGACCGGGATAGGTCACCCGGCGGACACTTTCATCCTGTACCTCCACATCCGGTGCAAAGCCGTCTTTGTTGATGCTTTTTCCGGAAGGAGTCAGCCATTCGGCAACCGTATATTTCAGACTTGTGCCGTCGCTGAAGGGAATGCTCACCTGTTCTGTCCCCTTCCCGTAGGTTTTTGTCCCCACAGTCGTGACATTGTTCAGATTGTCCTTCAGTGCACCGATCAGCACTTCACTGGCACTGGCAGAGCTGCCATCCTGCAGGATGACGATGCGGTCAAAATCCGCCTGTCCCTCTTCTTCCGTTTTCAGCAGACGGACCTCGCCGTCTTTCTTTTTCTCCTGGAAGATCACGGAATCCTTCGGCAGCAGCACCTCGGAAATTTCTTTGGCGGCAGAAAGATACCCGCCTGTGTTTCCCCGCAGGTCAATCACCACATCCCGGACTCCCCTGGACTCCAGCCGCTTGACCGCACTTTCAAACTCCTTTCCGGAGTTCTCCGAGAAACTCGACAAGCCGATGAGCCCGATTCCGTCCTCCACTTCACAGGTCACCGTGGTGTCATACTGACCAGGTTCCAGGGTCAGAGACAGCATCTCGTCGCCCCGGCGGACTTCCACCGGCAGCTTCTGACCGCTGTAATTCTGAATGGTCTGGGTGATTTCCTCATTGGAAACCCCTTTGGTATCCTTCGTTCCCACTTTCACCAGCACATCGCCATTCTGCAGCCCCGCTTTGTCTGCTGTGGAATCCAGAAAGACGCTGCGGATTGTCATTTCGTCATCCTCGTTCCGGAAAAAGGAAATTCCCACGCCGACATTCGAACCCTCCAGGGACTGGGAAAAGGCTTTGGCTTCTTCCAGATTGAAGTAATTGGTATGGGGATCTTCTTCCAGACTCGTCATGCCCATGATGGCCTGTTCCGCCAGCCGGGAATCGATGTCCTCCGACTGATCCGCGTAAAACCACCGGTCTTTCAGCAGCTCATATACGTTTTCGACTTTTGCAAAGTCCGGATTTTTATGAGCGTCCATCAGCAGGGGAACAGATACCCCTGCCGCAAAAAACGCCGCGCATAACCCTGTTGTGATCCAGACTGTTTTCTTCAGCTTTCTGCTGTTCTCCAGATTCTCTTTGTTCACCGGCTTCATAATCCCCGTTTTCTGTCCCCCTGACTGCTGCTTTTCATTACTGCCTTTCATTATATGCCCGGCAGCACTGATTCAGTCTCCTGCAAGGCTCATTCCGGCTTTTGAAGAAAGCCGGAACAGAGTATTCAATCGAGTAGAGAGGAACAGGTTAGTGCTGCCCCTCCCTCTCACACCACCGTAC
>NZ_CAJUPA010000050.1 GCF_910588395.1 uncultured Faecalibaculum sp.
AAGGTATCTTTGGATGGGGTTAGTCTTCCTCCCTATCCAATTTTGGAGTGCCGTTTTTCCCGCTGTATACCGGTCCCGGTCATGTTCAAACTGCTCTGACAGTGTCCGCTTGAGCGTTTCATAGGCTCGGGCATCTGCCGGATGTGTCAGCAGCCAGTCCCGGAAATACAGCTCATCATCGTTTCCTGTCCTGACCAGATGCAGATGAAACACACGGTCTGCGTATCCTGACAGGGTATAGCCCTTGTTGAAGGAATACCGCCTGCCGGATTGGGCCATGCAGATCCATCCTGCATCTTCCAGCAATCCGGCGGCTTCCGAAAAACCCGCAGCGGCCGGTACCTGGACCAGGATATCCACGATGGGTTTTGCCGCAATCCCGGGTATGGCTGTGCTGCCAATGTGATCGATGCGGCTGTCCGGTGGCAGGATCTTCTGCAGCCAGGCTTTTTCTTCCAGATACCAGTCCTTCCAGTCCTCCCTGTGTGCCACCAGAGTCACCGGGAACAGCTGCCAGAGCTCTTCCAGAGTCAGATCCGTCAGTTTCCGGTCCATACTCTCATCCCCAGCTGGACAGACACGCCAGCAGCACTACCGGCAGGGACAGAATGGCAATCGCCAGCAGCTGGGTTTTCCAGCTCAGTTTCAGATACCCTGCATATTCCCGGAGAATCGCATTCAGGGTGAAGTACCATTTCGTTTTCGATCCATAGCCAATGGCAGGGATTCCCTGCATTCTGGCCAGAACCAGTGCCCGGAAGACATGATACCGGGTGGAAACCACCGCGGTGGCCGGTCCTGCAAACAGCTGGCTGGAATACAGCAGATTCTGTTCTGTGTTCAGGGATTTGTCTTCCACCCGGATCCGCTCCGGGTCCACACCCTGCTCCAGCGCATAAGTCGCCATGGCCTGTCCCTCAGGCAGTTCTTCCCCGGATCCCTGTCCGCCGGAAAGAATCAGCAGTGATCCGGGATTGCGGTCCATGACCTGAATACCCCGGTCCACCCGGCTTTTCAGCAGCGGTGTCAGCTGGTCTCCCATCAGTCCGGACCCCAGGACCACCACCTGATCCAGGCCCCTGTTCTTTTTGACATGAACCAGATTCAGCAGAGCGGAAAAGCAGAACACCGCGAAAATTCCCAGCAGCCACATGACAGCCAGTGACAGGATCACGGACAGAGCGAACACCCAGACATCCCGGATCTGGGTCATGAACAGCGGCCAGACCAGCGTGTAGATCACCAGGCCTGCCGCAAAGAGCAAAGACAGTGCGTTGGCCGGCCGGAGTCCTTCCCGGCGGATGTTTTTGATCCCCTCCCAGAAAAACACGCCGATGAAAGCCACGGGAAACACCGCAATCAGCACCATGACCACCAGCAGAGCCAGAGTCAGAAGCAGCATCATCAGGCGGTTGGCCATGATCCTCTCCGAGTTCATGAACAGAACAGCCATAAGCCAGATGGCGCTTTGCAGCAGCAGAAACAGAAAGGATGCGCCGCTCCACAGAGTTCTGGGTTCACGAATCATGACCAGGGAAAACCAGAGGATGGAAAGCAGCAGCATGATGGTTGCGAATATAAACATAATCAGATCTCTCCCCGGTCATTTTAGCAGAGCTTTGTCCTGCGTTCTCTTACGGTACTGCAAGAACCGCAGAGGCAGCTTGGGCACAGGAAAAGCCCGGTCAGCGGGTTTCGGCTGAACCCTGCCGGCCGGACTTGTGTGCCGATCCCGGATTTCCAGATAATCAGGCTACATCCACGTGCAGCAGCAGTTCCCACATGGGATCCAGCTCTGCCCGGATGCTGCGGACAATGCTCTCCAGTGTGGAATTGGACAGTCTGTCCCGGATATGAGAAGGGCTGGCATGTCCCAGTTTATCGGTTCCCCGGGTGATGTGGATTTCCGCTTCGTCCTCCAGGTCAAGG
Source organism: uncultured Faecalibaculum sp. (assembly GCF_910588395.1). Classification (GTDB taxonomy): domain Bacteria; phylum Bacillota_I; class Bacilli_A; order Erysipelotrichales; family Erysipelotrichaceae; genus Faecalibaculum. The sequence continues at coordinate 1,930 of NZ_CAJUPA010000050.1, forward strand.
GGCACAAACAGATCATCCAGCGTCATGAAGCGGTCGCCGGGTTCATCGGCCACTTTCACATCCAGCATGAGGCGGATTCCCGGATCCACCGGTTCAATCCAGAGCTTCAGGGATGTCACCTTCTGCTCCAGCATTCCTTCCGGCACAAGATATTCATAATTCACGCCTGTATCCGGCGTTACTTCCCGCTCACCGTTGATGCGGACCGTGACGCCAGGCTCAAGCGCCTGCAGCAGAACCTCCAGTTTCATGATCCATTCCCCCTGTATCTGTCTGTATGGTACTCCAGGATGCAGAAGATGAAAACAGGTCCCGCGGTGCGAATGAACAGTTTTGCCTCAGGTCCGCGAAATCACAAAGCGGATATGGGGCATATCGGCTCCTCGATAGCGCTTGACCCACTGGTCGGCGGGTTCCATTCCAATGGCCCTGGCGATGTTCTGACTTGGCAGATTCGTATCCCGGATGATGGAACACACCTCTTCTGCCTGAAGCACGTCAAAGGCGTAATCCCTGCAGGCGGCTGCGGCTTCCCGGGCATAGCCCTGATGCCAGAAGTGCCTGTTGAAAAGATAGCCGATTTCCAGCACATCCCGGTCCTTCCAGGGCTGCCAGGTCAGTCCGCACTGACCGATGAGCCTGGCGTCGCTTTTGCGAATCACTGCCCAGAGCCCGATGCCGAAGGTCTTGTAGCGGTCCAGCTGCTTCTGCAGCCACTGGTCCACCATGACATCATCAAAGGCCCCGTTGTAATACGTCATGGTTTGGGCATCCTGCAGAATGGTGCACAATGCCGGCCGGTCTGCCCAGGTCAATGGCCGCAGAATGAGCCGGTCAGTTTCCAGGATGACTGGGTCACCCTGCTCTGCCGTGCGCCGGTTTGTCTGATTCGGGATGGTCATGATTTCCTTCTCCTTTACGGGCTGTCATCATCTTTGTCACGATGGCTCCCGGAACACGATTTTCCGGAAACTCTCCCAGCTTTCCATGGCTTCCTGCAGCTTTCCCTTTTTCTCCAGTCCGCAGTAAATCGCCAGAGACCGGGCCTGGCAGGCGTGGCCTGTCTTCGGGTTGAAGGCGATGTCGGTAAAAGCTGCATAGTCTTTCACAGCTTCGGCAGCTGCCGGATGCTGCATCAGTGCCTGCAGATACATCCAGGTGGCAAACCATCCTCTGGGCCAGACCGGATAGTCTGTATCCTGCCACCGGTAATACAGAAGTGCGCCGGATTCCTTCAGCTTTCCCCAGGTTTTCGCTTTGATGGCGGGCATATCCAGTGCCTGCAGATAGGGTCCGCCATGCTGGAAGACTTTTGCCGCCTGCACCTGATTCTCCACAGGGATGCCATCAAGTTCCAGATAAAAGGGAGACAGAGACTTGCCCAGTTCTGTGGCTGCTTTGGATGAGGCTTCCAGGACTGGCTGATCCGGGTGCAGTTTCTCCCAGCCTTCATGAAGGGCTGTGATGTTTTTCTGTTTCTGCACCAGCGCAAACCCCGCTGCCCAGTGAAAGGAGATTTCGGTTATTTCATACCAGGGATATTTGTTCAAAGGAGTGAATACCGGCCGTTCTGCCATAATGATGCCTTCTTTCTGCGGTTCTGTTCTGCGGGTTGCCCAACGGATGATGACAGATCGTCACTGTTTTTTTCAGTGACCGACTCTGAAAATACGCAGTCCCGCAATTCCGGATTTTCCAGGACTGTCGGATACTTTCGCAGGTATCCAGGTTTCGTGGACTTCTGTCCTCTATGCAGAAATTGCCCACCTGCTCAGCTTCCGGTTCATTCTGCAGCTCTTCAAGCAGTTGACTGATCAGTTCCTCATACAGTTTCCACCAGGCGATCCGCTCAGAGTCACCCAGATGCTCCAGCGAATCTTCGAAAAACTCTGTAAACGGAAGCGCACCCGGAGAATACAGCCGGTATTGGCTTGTCAGGACCGTTCACTAGTCCGGCTGTTTCCCGGCTTTTATTGTCATGGTGGTTGGCCATCCACTTTTGCAGACCGATGCACTGTCCCATCATACCGTCTCCTTTTGCCATCTTCAGTTTGCCGGGGATATGAAACATATGACCAAAGAGACAGTATTCCTCCAGGTGCATCAGACCACCCTGCATATCCCGTCCAGCTGTTCCTGGATATACGCGGTTCTGTCCGGGACAGGTGGTATATCGCCGTGTTTGAATACAGGAATGAAGTCTCCCATTGCGTTTCCTCCTGTTGACTTTATTTTACAGTCGACATGACACAGAACGGGCAGCAGATTGGACAGGCTCAGGTATGCGGCATCCATTCTACCTGTTATTGCCTGCATTAAAAAAGACGCCAGTTTGATACTGACGCCTGTTTTTGCATATTCGTCTGCCTACTGGGCAATGTGAATCCGGTTGATGGCCCGCTGCAAAGACAGCTCGGCTCTGCGCATGTTGGTATGGGAATCCTTCTTGTCCAGACGCTCCCGGGCGCGCTTGTACGCGGCCTGGGCACGTTCCAGATCAATTTCTCCCTTGCCTTCAATGGCATCTGCCAGAATCAGCATTTTGTCCTCTGCAAACTGCATGAAACCGGTGGACATGGCATATTCCAGCGTGTCGCCGCCTTCGGTTTTCACCGACAGACGGCAGGGAACGACATCCGTGATGATCGGCATGTGATGGGGCAGAACGGTAAATTCACCCTCACTGCTTTTCAGATGCACGCTCTGACAGCTCAGACTGGTGTAAACCCCTCTGGGCGTGACGATTTTCAGTTCAATCACTGAGCCTCACCCTGGATTTCCTTCGCCTTGGCAATGGCATCCTCAATGGTGCCCACCATCAGGAAAGCCTGTTCCGGCAGATCATCATAGTCGCCGGCCAGGATCTTTTCAAAGTCATCCACGGTTTTCTCCACCGGTACATAGGTTCCGGAAATGCCGGAAAAGACTTCGGCTACATGGAACGGCTGAGACAGGAAATTCCGGACACGGCGGGCCCGGTTGACGACTTTCTTGTCCTCTTCCGACAGCTCATCCATACCCAGAATTGCAATGATGTCCTGCAGTTCCTTGTAGCGCTGCAGCAGAGACTGCACTTCCCGGGCCACCTTGTAATGACGCTCTCCCACAACCAGCGGATCCAGGATCCGGGAGCTGGAATCCAGAGGATCCACCGCCGGATAGATGCCCAGAGCCGCAATGTCACGGGACAGTACGGTCTTCGCATCCAGATGCGAGAAAGTTGTGGCAGGTGCCGGATCGGTCAGGTCATCCGCCGGTACATAGACCGCCTGGATCGAGGTGATGGATCCGTCCTTGGTGGACGTGATCCGTTCCTGCAGCTGACCCATCTCCGTTGCCAGCGTCGGCTGATAGCCTACCGCCGAAGGCACACGTCCCAGCAGGGCGGATACCTCGGATCCGGCCTGGGTGAAACGAAAGATGTTGTCAATGAACAGCAGCACATCCTGATGATCCACATCCCGGAAATACTCCGCCATGGTCAAGCCCGTCAGGCCCACCCGCATGCGGGCACCGGGAGACTCGTTCATCTGCCCGTACACCAGAACGGTTTTGTCCAGAACTCCGGACTCCTTCATTTCCCAGTACATGTCATTGCCTTCACGGGTCCGTTCACCGACACCTACGACAACGGAACGTCCGCCGTGTTCCTTGGCAATGTTGTGAATCAGCTCCTGAATCAGAACGGTTTTGCCGACACCGGCACCGCCGAACAGACCGATCTTGCCGCCCTTGGCATACGGGCACAGCAGATCGATGACCTTGATTCCGGTTTCCAGCACATCGCTGGATGTGGACTGTTCATCAAAGGAAGGCGCTTTGCGGTGGATCGGCATTTTGCTGTCGGTCTGAACCTCGCCCAGTCCGTCAATGGGCTGTCCCAGGACGTTGAACATCCGTCCCAGAATGTTTTCGCCCACCGGGGCCTGAATCGGCTTGCCTGTATCCACGGCTTCCATGCCCCGTACCAGTCCGTCTGTGCTGCCCATGGCAATGCAGCGGACAGTGTCCGCGCCGATGCCCTGTGCCACTTCCACAGTCAGATCCGGTTCTCCGGGGCGTTTGATTTCAACGGCTGTCAGAAGATCAGGCAGATGATTCTGCTCGAACTTGACATCCACAACAGGTCCCATGACCTGTGATACTTTTCCAATATTGGTTGCAGCCATTCGTACTCCTTCTTACACAAGCGCGTTGGCGCCGCTGACGATTTCCGTAATCTCCTGGGTGATGGCGCCCTGACGGATGCGGTTGTACTCCAGCTCCAGTTCCTCCTGCAGCTCCGTCGCATTGTCCGTGGCACTTTCCATGGCCATCCGCCGGCTTGCCTGTTCCGAGGTCTTGCTTTCCAGATACAAGGAATACAGGAGGCTTTTGGCCGCCATGGGGATGACTTTGTCCGTCATCACAGCCTGAGAAGGTTCGTAGATCGTATCCGCACCGCCGGTTTTCATCGCTTTGGGCTCCACAGGCAGAATGGTCATCAGCGTGGGCACGAAGGTCAGGGTATTCCTGTAATGGGTATACAGAACCTGAATCTTCGAAATCTCGCCCGCTTCATACCGTCTCAGCGCTTTGTCCATCAGCTTGGACAGCACCAGATACGCATCGTCATCATTGAGATCCGCAACGGTATCCGTCACATGGAAATCAGGATGAGACGCAAACCAGGCTGCGCCCCGGGATCCGATCACCGTGATTTCATCCGCCGGATCCAGATCCGCCTGCACCATGCGGCACACATTGGCGTTGTAGCCGCCGCACAGTCCCATGTCGCTGGTGATCACAAACACCGCAGCGGGTTTGTCATTGGCCGGTGTTACCCAGATGGACCGTTTGCCCATGCCTTCGCACATCCGGTCAAAGAGCTGGTGCATGGCCTGGGCATATTCCCGGTTGGCTTCCATGCGCTCTCTCTGCCTGGACAGCTTGCTGCTGGCCACCAGCTGCATCGCCTTGGTGATTTTCTTCGTGGAATCCACCGACGCGATGCGGGCCTTGATGTCCTGTCTACTTGCCGCCATCAGCGATGCCTTCTGTCTGCAGGAATGACTGCGTCCAGGCATCCAGCGCGGTCTTGATCTGCGCGATAAGCTCGTCGTCCAGCGCCTTGTCCCGGCGGATCTGGTCAATGATGTACGGATACTCCCGCCGAATGAAGGAAATCATGCCGTCTTCGTACTTCTGCACGAGATCTGCCGGCACTTTCTTCAGGTAGCGGTACTTGGATGTGAAGAGCTCCAGAACCTGCTGTTCCACAGGCATGGGCTTGTACTGCGGCTGGATCAGCAGCTGCGTGACTTTCTCGCCCTGGTTGAGCACTTCGGTTGTTGCAGCATCCAGATCGGAGCCGAATTTTGCGAAGGACTCCATTTCATGGAACTGCGCCAGTTCCAGCTTCAGGGAGCTGGATACCTGTTTCATGGCCTTGATCTGGGCAGCGGAACCGACACGGGAAACCGACAGACCGGAATCTACCGCCGGCCGGATGCCTTCATTGAACAGCTCGGTCTTCAGGAAGATCTGGCCATCTGTGATGGAGATGACATTGGTGGGAATGTAAGCTGAAATATCACCGGCTTGGGTTTCAATGATCGGCAAAGCCGTCAGGGATCCGCTGCCATTGTCTTCATTCAGCCGAGCAGCCCGTTCCAGCAGCCGGGAATGCAGATAGAATACATCTCCGGGATAGGCTTCACGTCCGGGAGGTCTGCGCAGCAGCAGAGACATGGTCCGGTACGCTACGGCGTGCTTGGACAGATCGTCGTACACGATCAGCACATCCTTGCCGTTTTCCATCCATTCTTCGCCAATGGCACAGCCCGCATAGGGCGCAATGTACTGCAGAGGCGCCGGTTCGCTGGCTGTGGAAGCCACAACGGTTGTATAGTCCATGGCGCCGTACTGCTTCAGCTTCTCCACGATCTGGGCCACGGTGCTGGCTTTCTGGCCGATAGCCACATAAATGCACAGCACATCCTGATCCTTCTGGTTCAGGATCGCATCAATCGCAATGGCTGTCTTGCCTGTCTGACGGTCACCGATGATCAGCTCACGCTGACCCCGGCCGATGGGGATCATGGAATCGATGATTTTCAGACCAGTCTGCAGAGGCACGGAAACCCCTTTTCTGGTCATGACACCGGGAGCCACCCGTTCCACCGGGCGTTCCTTCGTATATTCAATGGGACCCTGCCCGTCAATGGGCTGGCCCAGGGCGTTGACTACCCGTCCAATCATGCCGTCGCCCACAGGAACCTCGACGATTTTTCCTGTGCGCTTGACCAGGTCGCCTTCCTTGATGTCGTAGTTTTCACCCATCAGCACGGCCCCGACCTGGTCTTCTTCCAGGTTCATGACCATGCCGTAGACATCATGCGGAAAGATGAGCAGTTCGCTCATCATGGCATCCTTCAGGCCGTATACCGTGGCGATGCCGTCGCCGACACTGAGAACCGTGCCGCTTTCCGACATTTCCAGGTCCTGACCGGCATTCTGTATCTGGGCTTTGATCAGCTTGGTGATCTCTGCCGGATTCAAACTCATACCTTCACCTGCTTTCCACGAGCTGCTCGCGCATTGCATTCAGCCGGCTGCGCACTGTGTTGTCCAGGACCAGGTCCCGGGCTCTGACACGCAGACCCGCAATGAGCTCCGGTTCCACCCGGACCGTCAGCTCGATCTTTCGCTTCAGACGGGACTCCAGCATGCTGACCAGAGCCGCTTCGTCTTTCGCGGACAGCGGCGCAGGTGTTTCCACCAGCACCGTCTCTATATCATTGGCTTTTCTGACACATTCCCGCCAGGCCTCCAGCATGTCCGGGAGTTTTCCCGCCATGCCGTGAGAAGCCAGAATGGACAGAAATGTGGTCAGAAGCGGCTCGGCGCCTGCACAGAGCTCCGTCAGCCAGGCTGCTTTCTGCTCCCTGGTCACACCGGGATGACTGAGCATCGCGGCATAATCCGGATTCTGCGCCAGCACCGCGTTCAGCTGCTCCAGGTCCTTTTCCACCACATCGGTGTTTCCGGCCTGCTCCGCTGATTCATACAGTGCCTGTACATAGGGCATCAGCTCTTCTGCCATCTGTCATCCTCTTGCGCCTGCTGGATAAAGTCTGCGACAAAATCCGCCCGCATGCTGTCGTCCGCTTCCTTTTTCACCAGTGCTTCCGCCGCGGACAGCGCCACGCTGCTGATGGCTGTGGCCATGTCCTTTTCGGCTCTGCGCTGTTCTCTGACAATGTCTTCCGCCGCTGCCTGGCGGATCCGGTCGGCCTGCGTTCTGGCAGCCGCCAGGATCTCCGCCTTTTCCTCGCCGGCCTGTGCCTTCGCCTCTTCGATCATGGCGTGGGCTTCCTTGCCGGCATCCTGCATTTTTCTGTCATAGACAGCCTTTTCTTCCAGCGCCTGCTGTTTCAGACGTTCGGAACTGTCAATGTTCTCCTGGATGAGAGCCTGACGCTTTTTGATGAACGCCGTGAGCTTGTCCCAGAAAAAATGCTTGGCGAACAGAATGATCAGAGCGGTCGAAATCAGAACCAGAATGACATCTGTCGGCGAGATTCGCAGATAGTTGTCAATATTGAAGTCGACCATTCAGGATCAGCCCTTGATGAAGATCAGCAGAATCGCGATAACCAGAGAGTAGATACCGGTGGTTTCAGCCAGCGCGATGCCAAGCACCATGATGGACTGGATCTTTCCGGATGCTTCCGGGTTGCGGGAAACGGCTTCGGCACCCTTGCCGGCTGCGAAACCCTGGCCGATACCCTGGCCAAGACCGGCGACCATGGCAATGCCGGCGCCCAGCAGCGCCATGCCCTGTACGAAAAATTCATTGAATCCCATAAATCATTTTCCTCCTTGATTTGTGTCCTAATCCGCTTCCTTCGATACCTGCTGTCCCAGGAAATAGGAACCGAGGGTGAAGAAGATGTATGTCTGGATCACACCCGAGAAGATATCGAAATACATGTGAAGGAAGGGAGTCAGGGTGAGCCCCAGATAGCCCCAGGGCGCAATGTTCTTGATCAGCGTGTAGACCAGCATGGTAATGATGGAACCCGCCAGAATGTTGCCGAACAGACGCATGGTCAGCGAAATCGGCAGAGCCAGCTCGCCGATGATGTTCAGCGGCGTCAGCAGCCACATGGGTTCTGTCAGTTCCTTCATCCGGGCTTTCAGTCCTGCCTTGCGGATGGCGCTGCCCTGAATCATGACCCACAGCGTCAGCGCCAGCGTGGCATTGAAGCTCACATTGCTGGTGGGGTTCTGCAGGCCGATCAGACCAGTCAGGTTGCTGACAAGCATCATGATGATCAGAGTGCCGAAAAACGGAATGTAACGCACCGTGGTTTCCTTCAGGTTGCCCTGCACCACGTAGAGAATGAGATTGTAAATCTCCTCGCAGACATACACCAGGCCCCTGGGGGCTCTGGACGGATCGGTCTTTTCGATTTTTCTGCCTGCGAAATAGAAGAAGAAGGCGAAGACCACGCACAGGATCAGCCAGACGAGAATCGACTGCTGGATCTCCAGCGTGAAGCTGCCCAAATGGATCTCAATGGCGCTTATTGCAGCGGGGTCCATCAACATCCTCCTTTCCCAGAAGCGGGTATATCACCAGCGCCGCTTTCTGCAGCGCGATGCCCGCCATCAGACTCAGCACCGGCACCTGCAGCCAGAGGCAGGCAGCGATGACAAGACCGTAAAAAATATACCGCCCGGCATAGTTTTTGAAACCGGACATTTTGGTGAAAGTGTTCCGACAGGCCCAGGACTGGATCATTGAAAGCCCTGCCAGACACATGAAAACACCACACCAGACGCCGCAGAAAGCCCGCAGTCCCCAGCACAGGGCAATCAGACTCCCCGCGGTTCCCAGAACCAGCGACAGACAGGCGATGGCGCCGAACTGACGGCTGATTTCAGCTGTTCTGTTTTTTCTCATGCCACACAAGCAGCACGATGGAGCCGATCACCGCATACAGCACACCGATGACGATGAAAACCGGCGAGGTGTGCAGCCAAGAATCCAGCAGATATCCCACCAGAAGTGCCGCCAGAATGTTGGCCAGCAGAAAGCCCGGAAACTTGGCAGCCTTCATTTCGTGCCGAAGATCCGGTCGCCGGCATCTCCCAGACCCGGGACGATGTAGCCGTTCTCGTTCAGCTTCTCATCCAGCGCTGCCAGATAGATATCCACATCCGGATGGGCCCGTTCCACGGCTTTCACACCTTCCGGCGCACCCACCAGGCACACCAGCTTGATGTTCTTCGCACCCTGGCGCTTGACCATGTCAATGGCTGCATTGGCACTACCGCCGGTGGCCAGCATCGGATCCACGATGAGCACCGTGGCTTCCGGAATGGTGGACGGGTATTTCTCGAAATAGGTGTGGGGTTCCAGGGTCTTTTCATCCCGGTACAGACCGATGTGAGCGACTTTGGCCGTGGGAATCAGCGACAGGATCCCGGTGACCATGCCCAGGCCTGCCCGCAGGATCGGGGCCACCACCACCGGAGACTCCAGAGTCTTTCCGGTATAGGAACAGATGGGCGTTTCGATTTCCACATCATCCACCGGCAGATCCCGGGTCACTTCATACACCATCAGGCTGCCGATTTCATCCAGGTTCTCCCGAAAATCCTTGGTGCCTGTGTTCTTGTCACGCATGACCGTCAGCTTGTGACGGATCAGAGGATGTTCAATTACATGAAGCATAGTTCTTACCTCGATTTTCCGGTCTCATTATAACAGAGTGACATAACGGAATACACCGCGGCCGGCAGGCAGGTCTGTCCTGGAAAACCCCTGGGGCAGCGCCGGTTTCCGTCAGATTCATCCATTGGATGAACGGGGTTATTTTACAACTTTTATCCCGGATAAACCGTCGGCCATGCCCCCTGCTGCCGGAAGTGACAGAAAAAGAGTTCTGTTGCACGGGTCTTTCACAGTTCCATCTGAACATATCTCAGATTGGAATTTTTAATAAT
>NZ_CAJUPA010000051.1 GCF_910588395.1 uncultured Faecalibaculum sp.
TACGGTGGTGTGAGAGGGAGGGGCAGCACTAACCTGTTCCTCTCTACTCGATTATATACCGGACAGCCGGGATGCAGCCTGAATGCAGCCGGACAGGCATGGATTTCCGGGAGAAGCATCAAAACCATGCATAAATAGCGCATGGAGACAGTGTATGATGTCTGTGCAGTCAAGAACAGAAAACCGGCTGGGCAGCCGGTCAAAGGAAAGTATGGTCAGGCACCGCGGCGCGTGATGCGTAGCCGGTAGGCCCCGAGAATGCGGAACTCATCATTCTCGGTGATGGGAATCGGATCGTAGGATTCGTTGTCCGAAAGCAGCCAGAATGAGCCGTCCGGCTTCTTTTCCAGACGCTTGCAGTAATAGGCGCCATTCAGACTGAACGCTCCGATCTGTCCGTACCGGACATTTTCGGTCTGTTCAAAAATGATGCAGTCGCCGCTTTCAATGGTGGGCGACATGGAGTTGCCTTCGGCGGGATTGGCGAAGTAGTCCTTGGAGGGCCGCAGCATCCAGTCCGGTGCACCGGTATAGGCCTCAGGCTGTTCGTCAACCCAGAGTCCGGTTCCGCAGGAGATGCAGGAATACACCGGGATAGGCTGGAGCCTGGGGATGGCAAATTCCTCGGAGCTGCTGCGGATTTCCGAGCGGCCCATCATCCAGTCGATGTCTGTATTGAAAAAATCGGCCAGACGAACCAGAATGTTACGCCCGGGCTGCCTCTCTCCGCGTTCAATGTAGGAAATGTAGGCCTTGGAGACCCCCAGTTCCTTTCCCAGGGCGTCCAGTGACATGCCGCGTTCCTTGCGAAGCGACTGGATCCGTTCCCCGACGATGTTGTCCTTCTGCTGTCTGTTTTCCATAACTGAATTATATCAGGACAACTTTCTGTTTACAATCGGAGATTCCGAGTTTATACTGTGAATGTAAACGGACCGTGAACGCATCAGCATACAGTAAACGAATGACTGCGAAGGTCACTCTGATGCATCACGTTCTGTTTCCACTAAGAAAGGCAGGTACCACAAATGAATGATGGACTGAAAGTACAGGAATTTAGGACATATCCCGCAGGCGCGGATCACAGGCAGACTCAACACCTTGTATCTTCTGCGAAAGCCGGGCGGATTTTCGATCTGACCGCTCCATGGTTTGCCGTGGCTGCAACTGCAGTGTCTCTGTGGATCGCCTGCTTTGGTGTCTGAAACGCTGCGGCGTTCACATACAGATTTACAGGGCGGGCTGGCTGCAGACCGCTTCCGCCATCAGGCGCCGTAAGGTGAATCCAGATGCTGTCGGAAATTCTCCAGCCACGCATGCAGCTTGCGGGGACAGCGGGGATTGTCCAGAAGCCAGGAAACCACTGTATGCAGATACAGGGATCCGGAATCATTCTGGCGAAGCCGCGACAGCTCCTGCCTGATGCGGTCTGTCTCTTCCGGACGGGGGTCCAGAAGAAAGAGATTGATCCAGGCGGTGAGGCGGGATCTGCGGGCCAGGAGATCCTCCGGATGACTGCGGATCAGGCTGTCATACAGAGAAGCGGCTTTCCGATAATGAACCGCGGCAGATTCACCGGACACGGCGAGTCTGCCCCGCTCGTTTTCCATATCTGCCATGGCAAGGATATAAAATGATGGCTCTTTTTCCTGAACGGCATCAAATACATCCCAGGCCCGGTCGTACAGCGCGAGTTTCCGGTCAGCCCGGGCATCAGGAAGCACAGAAGCCAGGTAATAGGCACAGCGGGCTGCATGTTCCGGCTTATCCCTGCCTCTGGCGCAAAGATCTTCCTGCAGGTCGAGAGCCTGCTCCAGACAGCGGACAGCCTCTTCGTTTTTCTCTTCATTCATGGCCAGAAGACCTGAAATATACAGCAGCCGGGCCTGGAAATAGGACAACTGAGCCGGAGGCACAGACTGCATCAGTGCTTCTGCTTCCTGGAGCCGCTGATGGGCAGCTTCAAAATTCTCCGCATTACCCAGACAGTTGGCCAGAGAAAGCAGCAGCTCCAGCTCATAGCCGGACAGATCTGTTACTCTGTCATCCCGCTGTTTCTGGAGTCTCATTTCTTTCAGAGCCGAATCATACAGCGCGAGAGCCTCATCCGGTTCTTCCATCTGCTCCCTGGTATCCGCCATGTTGTGAAAAATGAGCATGCGGCGCAGAGGCTGCCAGTTGAAGGGAATGCACAGTTTCACATCCTCCAGTGCCTGTTTGTACAGCCGGAAGGCTTCGCCGGTGTCTTCCTCGAAGGAAGCCAGGTCTGCAGCCAGAATCAGCCAGTCCATGCGCTGAAGGCCCGACAGACTGTCCGGATCCATCTGCTGCAGCAGTCTGCGCCCCTTATGGACCTGGCCGGTTTCGCCATACCAGGCAGCCAGCGCCAGGCCGCAGCCAGGATTGTCTGTTTCCCGGTGCAGTTCTTCAAGAAGCAGACCGGCCTGATGCACTTCGCCGCAGGCAAACAGACATTTGGCCAGTTCCAGACGGGAAGGAACATCCTGGCCGCCCCGTTTCGCGCAGGTCAGGGCCTGTCTGCCCTGAAACAGACCGCGTTTCACTCTCGCTGCCAGCCGGTTCCAGTCCGGATCACTGCCGGACTGCGGTCTGCATGTTTCCAGCATGTCCAGCGCTTTTTCGAAATGCAGCTGATCTGCCTCTGTCTCTATTTTTTGAATTGTCACAGTATTCATAGCTGTATTTTAAATGTTGACAATGGATTGAGACAAACGGTACTATCGGTTCATAGCGTAGAACGGGACCAGTACCCGGAGGGGAATACCTGAAGAGAGCAGCGGTTTGGTGCAACGCTGCGGATTCCGCCGGCGAATACACCCGGGAGCATCCCAGAGGGACGCCTGGCCGGCGTTACAGGCAGAGGGCACGGAGAGTATCCGTGAACGAAGGTGGTACCGCGCGCAAGCGTCCTTTGACAGGACGCTTTTTTTGTCGCAAACCGCCTGTTGGACAACAGAAGGAGCACACATCATGGAACTGTTTGAAGAACTGCAATGGAGAGGGCTGATCAACGATGTCACCAGCCCGGATCTGGAAAACGAAATCAACAACGGGGAACTCACGTTCTACATTGGAACCGACCCCACAGCCGATTCTCTGCACATCGGCCATTACTCCAGTCTGCTCATGGCCAGGCGGCTGCAGAAACACGGACATCACCCCATCATGCTGGTGGGTGGCGCCACCGGGTTCATCGGGGATCCCAAAGCCACCGGTGAGCGAAGCATGCTGACACCGGAGGTCCTTGCGCATAACTACGAAGCTCTGCACCGGCAGATCAGCGATCTGTTCGGTTTCCAGATGGTCAACAACCTGGACTGGACCAAAGACCTGTCCATCATTGATTTCCTCCGGGACTACGGGAAATTCTTCAATGTAACCTACATGCTGAACAAGGAAACTGTCAAAAAGAGACTGGAGTCCGGCATCTCCTACACGGAGTTTTCCTACATGATCCTGCAGTCCCTGGACTTCCTGCACCTGCTGGAGGAATACAACTGCCAGATGCAGATCGGCGGACAGGACCAGTGGGGCAACATCACCTCCGGCCTGGAGCTGATCCGGAAGAAAAAAGGTGCGGATGTGAAAGCCTACGGTCTGACCATGCCGCTGATCACCAAAGCCGACGGGACCAAGTTCGGGAAATCCGAATCCGGAACAGTCTGGCTGGATCCCGAAAAGACCAGTCCCTATGATCTGTACCAGTTCCTGTTCAACACAGAGGATGCCAAAGTGGGCGAGTATCTGAAGAAACTTACCTTCCTGACACCGGAGGAAATCATGGAACTGGAACAACAGCAGGCAGAGGCGCCGCACCTGCGTCCTGCACAGAAAGCTCTGGCTGCGGAAGTGGTACGGGATCTTCACGGGCAGGAGGCGCTGGATACCGCGCTGGCCATCACGGAAGCGCTGTTCCGGGGCAAACTTCAGGAACTGACACCCAAACAGCGCCATCAGGCAGTGGCACCCATGGAAAAAATGGAGACTGCTGCAAATCTCCCCCTGGAAGATGTGCTGGTGCAGACAGGTATTGCCAAGTCAAAGCGTGAAGCCAGGGAATGGACCAAAGGCAATTCCATTGCCATCAACGGCGTCAAGGTCACAGATCCCATGCACATTGTGGGTGCAGATGACATTTATGCAGATGACTGCGTGATCCTGAAAAAAGGAAAGAAAAATCAGTACTGCCTCCACCTGGCATAAAACCGGGAAAGACAGAGATATGAAAACCGGCAGCTGCAAACGCAGAACTGCCGGTTTTTTCAGGAAAATCCAGCCGCAAACCCGAATGTTGCTTTTCGTTGCGTGTCAGAAGCCGGCAGTTGCTGATATAAACAGATAGAGCAGCCCGTGAAATGATCCCGGCTGCCACAAGCAAGGGAGGACTGGCCATGATACAGGACACAATCAGAGAAGCCAGAAAACAGGCGGGTATGTCACAGGAGGAACTGGCACTGCAGATGCATGTGGTCAGACAGACCGTATCCAAATGGGAGCGGGTTCTTTCCGTACCGGACGCTTCCATGATTCCGGAACTCTCCCGGATTCTGCATGTACCGGTGAACCGGCTGCTGGAACTGGATGCGCAGGAAGGTCAGGATCCGGATATGAAAGCCAGTCTGGAGACCGCCCGGGCGAAACTGGAAGAAATGGACCGGGAGCGAAACCGGCAGAAACTCATCACGGGAAGGCGGGAACAGATTCTGTTTCTGGCTTTCCTGAGCCTCATGATTGCCCTGGGGGTCCGCAATGAGATTCTCTCAGCCGCCGGCGTCAGTCTCTGCGCTCTGGTCGGTCTGGTGATCCTGTACAGAAACCTGCCATTGATGACCGGTGCATCTGCAACGTCTCCGGCGCTTTCCGCTTTCAGAACCGTCGCGATATTTTCCATTTTCCTCATCCTTCTGATCACAGCGGGGATCATGGCGACAGAGACAGGATATCTGCAGCTGTCGGTGCAGCAGGAGAATCTGGCAGCCTGGCTGCTGATCACTGTACTGATGGTCTTCTGCGGGTGGATCTGCCCGAAGCTGTCCTGGAACCGGTATGTGGGTCTGCGTCTGCCCTGGACAGTATCCGATCCACAGACCTGGGAGCTGGCCCACCGCATTCTCGGCTGGATTTCACTGCCCTGTGCGGTTTTCTACACCGCCGCAGTCATGACACTGCCGGATTTCGGCGCAGTCTCTGCCACAGCTGTGATTCTGTGGATTGCCGTACCCTCAGTGCTGTCTCTGATTTTCTGGCTGAGAAAATACAGACACCAATAAAGAAGTCCCGTGGCTGCCAGCTGCTGTATTGCGGTCAAACCCGGCGGATTTCCGGATGAATTCCTCTACACTGAGTCTGTAAACATAGATCAATGGAGGTGAAGCATATGCTTACACAAATTGAATCGACAGAACAGTTTGAATCCGCACTCAACGGCTACAGTCCGCTGCTGGTGGAATTCTTTCAGCCCTGGTGCAAATACTGCCAGGCATTTTTCCCCACACTCAAGGAATTTGCCGCTCAGGAGACCATTCCGGTGATTCAGGTCTCCGGTGAGGAATTCCCGCAGATTTTCGATGCCTACGGTGTGGATACATTCCCCACGCTGATCGTGTTCCGCGGCGGACAGCCTTTCGCAAAGCATGTCGGCTCCATGCCGATGCTGGAGCTGCAGAACTGGGTAAACGAAGCCCTGCAGGCATAGCAAAAACATCCCGGAACCGTGAAGGTTTCCGGGATGTTTCGTTTTTCGGGATACTGTCAGGATGCTGAAGGCAGAAAAGACAAAAGCGGACAGGAAGGGAGGAGTCGGGACTGCCACCGGGATGGCTCAGTCGCCGCCATCCTCACCCGCGTAGAGCTTCCCCTGCCAGGAACCCCGCCTGGCCAGTTCCCGGTCCACCGCATTCATCGTCACACGCTTCTTCGCAGTCCAGAGAGGTGCCAGCAGATTCTCCGCCACTCCATCACCGGTGATCCGCTCCACCACCATCTCCCCAGGCAGAAGTTCCAGCTGGTTGCAGACGATCTGCACGTAGTCTTCCATGGACAGAAGCGGGAAGGGGGCTTTCAGATAGCTCTGCCCCAGTGCACTGTCGGAAATCACATGCAGCATGTGGATCTTCACCGCATCCGGATGCATACCGGCTACAAACCGGGCCGTATCCAGCATATCCTCTCTGCTTTCTCCCGGCAGCCCGTTGATGATGTGCAGACAGGTGCGGATCCCGCTGCCTGCCAGCTGTTTCATGCAGGCTGCCAGGCAGGCTGTGCCATGCCCCCGGTTCATTCTGACCATCGTGGAATCCTTCGCGCTTTGCAGCCCCAGCTCCACCCACACAGGCTTGATCCGGTTCATCTCTGCCAGCCACCGGATCTTGTCTCCGTCCAGGCAGTCCGGACGGGTGGCAATGGAGACCTCCGCTGCATCCTCCCAGGCAAATACCGGCCCCAGCACCTGCTGCAGCACCGGCAGCGGCGCATAGGTGTTGGAATACGACTGAAAGTAGGCGATTCCGTCCGCATCCGGCCACTTCTGCCGGGCCCGCTCCAGACCGGCTTCAAACTGCATCCGCAGATCTTCTCCGGAATGCAGAATCGTATCTCCGGAACCGCGGGAAGAACAGAAGGCACACCCGCCGTATCCTCTGGTTCCATCCCGGTTGGGACAGGTAAATCCCGCATCCAGAGGAATCTTCGCCAGTTTGTGACCATAGGCTTTCTTCAGATGATAGGAATAGGTGTGATACCGCTTGTTGGTATCCGAATAGGGAAACGGACTCAGGCCCGCCGCTGTCCCATCCGGTTTTCCGGTTTTCATCTTCTTCAAATCAGCATCCATGGTTTCTCCTTTCAAGTAAAACAGACTGGTGCAGTAAACTGCCTTTGCATCATACAGGATAGTTTCGCCACGGAGAGCCGGATTTGCGGACCTCATCGGCTGTCGCTTCTTCAGCGTTGCTGAGCATGACCCTCCTCTTTCTGTGCCAGCTGCCGCCGATGCTGGAGATGGATCCCGATGTGCCCGATCCCCAGGATCAAAGCTGCTCCCTGCAGCCAGAGCAGGTGACTGTAAAGACCCAGAAAAAACGCTGCAATCACCGGAAGTGTAGCCCCGGGTACCGGAATTCCCAGCAGGCTGCCGTAGAAATCCTCCAGTCTGCCAGGACTGCGAAAATACCGGATCCACCAGATTTCATACAGAATCATCAGTACAAAGGCGGCCATCAGCCACCAGACATCCACAGACCATCCATGCAGATTCAGGTCTGTGAACGTCAGCAGACAGAAGGTCACCAGCACTTCACCGACCCGTTCCAGTATTCTCAGGACCCGGTTTTCGTCCGCCGAAGAGTATCCGGCGGGCTTTTTCTTCGCCCAAAACAGATTGGGAACCATCAGCATCACCAGAAAGATGAATCCCACCCAGGAAAAACCAAAGTGTCCCATTTCCATTTTCAAACTCCTTTTATGAACCCGGATCTGACTGCAGTGCGGTCAGGCATTTCTCGCTCAGATTCGATTCCACCCAGTATAGACATACAGGAACCCAAAGCGCAAACCGGTAACGGGAATCCATCCATCGCTTCTCCCGCCGGCTTTTACGGATACCCATGGAATCTCACCAGCTGCATCAGGAAGCTGCCGCCAGCAAATCACGCAAAAAAGAGGTCTCCTTTTCTGAAGAGACCTCTGTAAAGCTCATTGTGGTGGTCCTGTCATTGACAGTTGCTCTGTCCATCATCGGTAACTGCTCTGTCCACCATCGGCCATTGCCTGGACATCAGCAAGCCCCTACAGACTGCGGCCGATGACCTCCGCGATCTTCCGGCCTTTTTCCACCAGGGCTGCATAGTTCTCCGGCTTCAGGGACTGCGCCCCGTCCGACAGGGCATTCTGGGGATCGCAGTGCACCTCGATGATCAGACCATCGGCTCCTGCCGCAATCGCCGCCAGGGAGACAGCCTCCACCAGCTTCCAGTCTCCCGTGGCGTGGGACGGATCGATCACGATCGGCAGATGTGTGCGCTCCTTGATGATCGGGATCACCGACAGATCCAGGGTGTTCCGGGTGAACTTCTCGAAGGTCCGGATCCCGCGCTCGCAGAAAACCACATTGGGGTTGCCCTCGGACATGATGTATTCCGCCGCCATGATCCATTCCTCGATCGTATTCGCCAGCCCCCGTTTCAGCAGCACCGGTTTCTTCGTCCGGCCCACGGCCTTCAGCAGATCGAAATTCTGCATGTTCCGGGCACCAATCTGAATCACATCCACATGCTCCACAAATTCATCCAGCTTGTCGGCGGACATCAGCTCCGTCACCACTGGCAGCCCTGTTTCGCGGCGGGCTTCATCCAGCAGCAGGATTCCTTCCGTGCCCAGTCCCTGGAACGCATAGGGAGACGTCCGGGGTTTGTAGGCACCGCCCCGCAGCATATCCGCGCCGGCTTCCTTCACAGCACTGGCCGCAGACAGAATGGAATCCCGGTTTTCCACCGCGCAGGGGCCCGCCATCATGATGACTTTATTGCCCCCGATCTTCAGACCGTTCACATCCACCACCGTATCCTCCGGATGGAACATCCGGTTCGCCAGTTTGTAAGGCTGCGCCACACGCTGCACCTCGTAGACAATGGGGTTGGCAAGCAGCGAGCGGTCGTCAATGACAGAAGTATCGCCCACCACGCCAAAGACATCGTAGTTTTCCCCCACGATCTTGGTGGTCTTCAGTCCCTTCTTTTCCAGGTTTTCAATCAGCCGGGAGACCTCTGCCTCCGGTGCGGTTTTCTTCAGTGTGATAATCATGATCATCGGTTCCTTTCTGTTTATCCGTTTGTATCCATCGGGTGTGTTTCCCTGTGATGCGCCCGATCCGGTTCACCACCGGTTTTATTCCTGTGATGCCGATGCCTGCCGGGGCGTATATCCCAGTTTCGTGCACAGGACTTCCAGCGCTTCTTCCGGGGCATTGTCGTTTGGCAGGATGAGATCGGCCCAGTCTTCATAGACCGGTGCCCGTCTGGCATACAGCTGGTCAAAGCCGTGTTTCAGCATCGGCCGGGCGGGGTCTTCCTGCACCATCAGAGCCGGATCCCGTTTCAGCCACACCAGAATGCCGTTTGACCGGAGCAGATCCCGGTTCTCCGGCCGTTCGATCACGCCGCCGCCGCAGGCGATCACCTGGCCTGTGTGCAGGGACGCCCGCCGGACCTGGGCGGTTTCCCGGCGGCGGAAGCCTTCTTCCTGCTCCTGTTCAAAGATGGCGGCAACCGGCATGCCCGCTTCCTGTTCCACCGCCGCATCCAGGTCCACAAAGGGTCTGCCCAGTCTGTCCGCCAGCATTCTGCCCAGGGTGGATTTGCCGCAGGAGGACATGCCAATCAGGACGATGTTCTGCTGCTGCAGCTGCAGTTCACGGAGCACATCGGCAGCTGCCTGGGGTGGCAGGGAGACATCGAAGAACAGCTCGTGAGCCTTGACCGCCTGAGTCACCAGCATCCGAAGGCCGTTGTCATGGGGGATGTTCAGGGATTCAGCCTGCAGCAGCAGGCGGGTCTTCATGGGGTTGTAGACCAGATCGAACACGAATTCCAGCTGTGTGAAGCCCCGAAGATCCAGTGCCTGTCCCTCTATGGCCGGGCTCATGCCTGCGGGTGTGGCGTTGATTACCAGGGCTGCTTCCGGATGCAGACGGAGCGCATCCTGGGGCAGGATGCAGTCTGGTGCCGGTTTGCGGTAGACGATCACCGGATGTCCCCCCAGTGCCTGGACCACGGCTTTGACCGCCGTGGCTGCACCGCCTTTGCCCAGGATCAGAACGGTTCTGCCCGCCACATGTACACCGGCGTGTTCCAGTGTGGCCTGGATTCCGGCGCAGTCCGTGTTGAAACCCGTCAGCCGGCCGTTCCGGTTTGTGACACAGTTCACCGCGCCAGCCTGACGGGCCAGGGAAGAGACTTCGTCACAGGCCGCCAGGGCTGTCTTTTTATAAGGGATGGTGACGTTGATCCCGGAAAAAGCGCGGTTCCGGAAAAACGCATCCACCTGATCCGGGGGAATCTCCTGCAGCTGGTATCCTTCGTTTCCAAGGGCATTGTGGATCTGTTTCGAGAACGAATGCCCCAGATGTTCACCAATCAGTCCGAATTCCATTTCGTTGTCAGCCTCCTTTGTGTGATATCGGTACAGCATCTGATAAAAAAGGCATTCCCATGCAGAATGCCTTTTGAAAAAACGCCTGAACAAAACCACCGGACCATGCCGATGTTTTCAGGCGTCACATAAATCGAAAATACTGAAACGTGTTCATGCAGTCAGTCTACTGAATTTGAAAATGAGTTTCAAGTCCTGATTTCAGCTTTCATAAATTTACAGTCCATGACAGTCCTTTCTGCAGGCTCGGGTACAGACAGCCACCGGAATCCGTTGCATGAACCGGTTGAAAACAGCAGAAGAATGGGATGTAATGAGACCATGATTGCGATTATTCCTTTGTTTGCGGACAGCACCTCTGAATTTCACGACACCTTCCGGCAGGCTGTGGCTTCTGACTGTGACTGGATCGAGCTGCGGCTGGACCGGATGCTGGCGGCCAGGACAGAAGCGGAGGTTCTGCAGCTTCTTTTGTCTCTGGACCCCGGCGGCAAAACTCTCCTGTACACGCTGCGCACCGATAGGGAAGGGGGAGAAGCGGCGGTTTCCGACAGGGAGTATCACCGGATCCTCCGGTCTCTTTCCGGACTGCCGGGGCTGGTGGACGTGGAACTGTCCCGGATCGGACCGGATACACCGCTGGACTCTGTCACCGATCCTGGCAGAACCATTCTTTCCTTTCATGACTTTCACGAAACACCCGCTGATCTGGACAGGATCTGGCAGTCCATGGAAGCCTGGCATCCGTATATGCAGAAAATTGCGGTGATGCCGCAGGCAGAAAACGATGTGAACCGGCTGCTGGAAAGCTGCAGAGACCACCGGACGGCTTCCGGGAAAATCGCCATCGCCATGGGCGAAACGGGCACCATTTCCCGCCTGTGGGGGGACCGGTGGAGCAGTGCCGCCACGTTCTGCACGCTGAAAGAAAGCAGCGCTCCAGGCCAGCTTTCCCTGGCGGAATGGCTTGTCAAGCGCTCCGGAAAAGATGGCCTGAAATCCGGCAGAGACTGTTAATCGAAGATAAATAATAACAGCGATGATATAATGAGAACACCAAGGAGGTATCTCATATGAAAGTGAATATCACCGGAAAAAACATCACTGTGACACAGGCCATTGCGGACAAGATCAACAAAAAGCTGGCCATTCTCAACAAGTACTTCATCATTGACGACGAAGATACAGCCAGTGTCCTGATCCGCACCTATCCCGACAAACAGAAGATCGAGGTCACCATTCCCACAAAATTTGCAATCCTGCGGACGGAAGTGGCAGATGACGATCTGTACAAAGCCATTGACCGGGCCATTGACAAGCTGGAAGATCAGATCCGGCGTCAGAAAACCCGGATTGAAAAGAAAAAGAATCATTCGCCTCTCTCGGAAGCCTTCATTGATGTGGAGCTCTACGAAGATGCGCCCGCGGATGAAGATGAACTGGTTCGGACCAAATCCATCGTGCCGGCTTTCATGAGCCTGGACGATGCCATTGCGAAAATGGAACTTCTGGATCATGACTTCTTCATCTACACCGATGATGAAACCCGGAAGATTGCCGTGGTTTACCGCAGACGGGAAGGCGGATACGGCCTGATCGAAACCGAGTGAGCCGGACCGGCACAGCCTGAATCAGCACAGATTGCCGCGGACAGCAGTCCGCGGCTTTTCAGTGTACCGGGCATGGTGCACTTCTAGCTGGTGAAAGTCCAGCCACGAT
>NZ_CAJUPA010000052.1 GCF_910588395.1 uncultured Faecalibaculum sp.
TACGGTGGTGTGAGAGGGAGGGGCAGCACTAACCTGTTCCTCTCTACTCGATTTCGGAGTACATACAGAAAGCCCAGTCATCCGATCCCGGCGTAAGCATCAAATCAAGCCCATCTGGTTAAGGAGCCTCCCATCGTTCACAATCTGCAGGAATGACAGGAGGCTTTTTGTAATGATCACGATACAAACGTAAGCGTCAAATCAAGGACATGTATCTGAAAAGAAAGACCTGGGATACGATATCCATTGCTGATACCGTTTCCCAGGTCTTTCTGTTTCTTTGTGTTGATATGCAGATTGGCAGGCGGTCTGGATATACCTGGAGTTCTGAGTTCTTTGGATTCAGGTACTATGCTTTGGCCTTTCCGCCAGTGTTTGTCTGATGTTTGCTGTGAATTGCATGCTCTGTCCAGGCCGAAGGCCGCATCGACGCAGACAAAATAAAAAACTGTCCCGTGACAGTTTTGCATATTGATTACAGCATACCGGAATACCGCGGATACTGAAATGTACATAATGGCAGGGGTAGCAGGAGTTGAACCCACACTAACGGTTTTGGAGACCGCTGTTCTACCATTAAACTATACCCCTAAGCACTCACTTATAATAACAGAATGGCTGACTGCATGCAATAAAAAAAGCAGAATTACTTCTGCTCCTTTGCTTTGTTCTGCTCAGCCAGCAGCTCTTTGATTTCTCCCAGAAGGCGGACTTCATCAGAGATCTCCGGTTCAGGTTCAGGTGCGGGTTCTTCTTTCTTTCCGCCGAACTTCAGCTTGGCCATTGCCTTGACGAAGACAAACATGCAGACGGCGATAATCAGAAAATCGATGACATTCTGCAGGAATACGCCATAAAGAACTTCGGCATTTCCGACTTTGATCATTAATTCTTCAACATTGACACCACCGGATAATACTCCGATCAGGGGCATCAGAATGTTGTCTACCAGGGAAGTCACGATTTTGCCGAAGGCACCACCCATGATAACGCCGACGGCCATATCGATGATATTGCCTTTCATGATGAATTCCTTGAATTCCTGCATTGTTGATTTCAAAACAATCTCTCCTTACATTTGCTGTAACTAGATTATAAATGGTAGCGGCTGAAAGATGGTCTCAGAAGACCGCGGTCATGAATTTTGTTTCTGAAAGTTTTGATCCGGTCATGAAACATATCTGGAAAGAGAGCCGGGATTCCAAATCGTTTTCGGGGGTCATATGAAGGAGCTGGAAACAGAGTCAGACTGTGAGGATTGCCGGAGACCGGATACATCTGATGTGAGGGGATAAAAAAAGTGCCCTTCATGATGAAGAGCACTGATTGCCGGTTTCGTGGCTTCCGGCTATTTTTTCAGGTCTGCCAGAGTTTTATATAGATCGATGGTTTCCTGTGCGAGAACCTTGAACTGTTCGGCACCCATCATCTGATCTTCTGCGTGAATCAGAAGCAGACTGATGGGGTTGGGTTCTCCGGCGGCTTCTTTCTGAATCATTTGCGCATGCGGTTCATGTCCCTGATTCATGTATTCTTCGCCGGCTGCCATCTGACTGGCGGCTTCTTCGAAGTCACCCTGTTTTGCAGCGTCGATTGCAGCGATGAAAGCAGATTTTGCGCCGCCGCTGGCAGCGATGATCTGAAAGCAGATGAGTTCCATACCTTCCATAATACATACCCTCCTTGGCTATAAATGTATAATTGTGTACAGTTAAAGACTATACAATTACCGAAATCAGTATAATAGTCTCCCGGACGAAATTGCAAGCTGTTTCATGACTTTTTGACAGCCGTTATGCGCTGTTTTCCAGGGAGACAGTGTTATCGTCTGACGGAATAAACAGACAGTTTGAACCGGTCGTATCGATGTCTGGAAATGGAATACTCGAATGGTATGCCATTGTCCAGATATGCAATCTGTTCAACTTCCAGGACAGGTTCTTCGGGTCGCAGGCCAAGTTCTGCCTGATCCTGAGGATTGGAGATCTGCGCCCTGGTTGTTTTCTGTGCCGAGGCGATTTTTTTACCCAGAACGTCCTCAATGTAGGTATAGACGGAATGTTTCAGGATATCTTCCGTGATCCCGGGGATAGTCTCGGGGGACATATAGGTGTGTTCCAGAACATAGGGTTCGCCATCAATGTTCCTGACCCGCAGGATGTCGTAAAGGGGGTCGTTTTCCCGGATGCCCAGGTGATCTGCGATGTCTTTGGGTGCAAAAACCAGCTTGAAATGTAGAAGTTTTGTATCTGCATGGCCTCTGGCGGTTCTTGTGAATCCCTGAAGTTCTCTCTCCTGCAGTTCCACTTCACCATCATCCATGTTTTTGGAGAGGACAAAACTCCCCAGACCCTGTTTCCGGTAAATGAAACCTTCCTGCACGAGCATATCGTAGGCTTTTTTCACGGTCATGCGGGAGCAGTCAAACTGCTGGCAGATTGTCATTTCATCGGGAAGCTGACTGCCGGGGGCATATGTGCCATTCAGTATTTTTTCTTTGGTGTCATCGTAAATCGTTCTGTATTTTGTTTTCATTAAATGAACCTTCCAATTCTAAGTATACGAAGATTGTCTACCTTGTGCAACAGACGAAATATGCGCCTTGTTACTAATGACTATACAATATCAGGCGAGAATCTGTACACATCAGACAAATCCCGGTTTTATCTGTCTCTGTCCGGCATGAAACCCCTTACCCTGCAGATGGCGAATCATGAATCATACATATCACTTCATAAAAATAGACAATAACGAGAAAGAAAATAGACAAAAATACAGAAAAAGACTAGACAACTAGGATGTAAGCGGTATACCATGTGGCTGTAAGAAACAAAGGAGAGCAAGATGGAAACAAAATTAACCTTTCCCGACGGTTTCTGGTGGGGAGCTGCCAGCAGCGGTCCCCAGACAGAAGGGTGGTATGGAAAGCGGCATGAAAATGTCATGGACAAATGGTACCGCGTTGCAAGGAATGACTTCTTCAATGGCGTGGGACCGGATGTAGCCAGCGATTTCTGCCACAGGTACCCGGAGGATTTCAAGCTGTTCAGGGAAATCGGCATGAATTCCTTCCGGACTTCCATTCAGTGGACACGGCTGATCAAGGATCTGGAAACAGGGGAGCCCGATCCAGAAGGCGTGAAATTCTACCGGGACATGATCCAGGCTACGAAAGACAACGGCATTGAGCTGATCCTGAACCTGCATCATTTCGATCTGCCGGATGAACTGCTTGAGAAGTATGGCGGATGGGAAAGCAAGCACGTTGTGGATCTGTTTGAAAAATTCGCGAAGACAGCTTTCGAGCTGTTCGGTGACGATGTCAGATACTGGACAACGTTCAATGAGCCCATGGTCATTCCCGAAGCCGGCTACCTCTATGGATTCCACTATCCGAAGAAAACCGGAAAAGGCCGGGAAGCTGCACAGATTGTCTACAACATCAACCTGGCCAGCGCCAAAGCCATACAGGCTTTCCGGAAAAGCGGCAAAGCCGGGGAAATCGGCATCATTCTCAATCTGACACCGGCTTATCCCCGTTCTGATTCAAAGGAAGATACAGAAGCTGCGAAGCTGGTGGACGGATTCTTCAACCGTTCCTATCTGGATCCTGCCGTCAAGGGTGTGTTTCCGCAGGATGTCGTCGAGACGCTGAAAAAAGATGGTGTGCTGCCTGCGTACACCGATGAGGAACTTCAGCTGATCAGGGACAACACGGTGGATTTCCTGGGAGTGAACTACTATCACCCGAAACGTGTCAGAGCCGCTGAACAGTCGGACAGAGACCACTGGAAAGACTGGATGCCGGACTGGTACGGCGTGGAATGGGAATGGCCGGAAGCCAGAATCAATCCCTACCGAGGCTGGGAGATTTATCCGGAGGCCATGTACGACATTGCCAAAAACGTGCAGGACAATTACGGAAACATCAAATGGTTTGTATCCGAGAACGGCATGGGTGTTGAAGGGGAAGAAAAATACCGCAAGGAAGACGGATCCATCGAAGATGACTACCGGATTGATTTCTACAAGGAGCACCTGGCACAGCTGCACAGAGCCATGGAAGAAGGATCCAACTGCATTGGCTATCATCCCTGGACAGCCATGGACTGCTGGAGCTGGAACAACGCCTACAAGAACCGTTACGGCTTCATTGCGGTGGACCTGAACGACCAGAGCCGCACCATCAAGAAAAGCGGACGGTGGTTCCGGCAGGTAGCTGACGATAACGCAATCGTCATTGACGAAAACTGATCCTGCAGAAGGACCGGATTTAGAGAATTGCTGACATAGAAAAGCAAAACAAAAATTTGAGAGAGAGAAACATGGAAAACACAGAAAAGAACAGCTTCATTACCAAGTTTGCAGATTTTGCCGCCAAACTCGGCAACCAGATTCATCTGCGTACGCTCCGTGATGCGTTTGCGACCATCATGCCTCTGTATATCCTGGCCGGCCTGGCAGTCCTGCTGAACAACACGGTCTTCACCTGGATTTTCTCCGGGGAAACGCTGGAAACATTCCAGTACTGGGGCAATCTGCTGGTCAACGGAACACTGAACATCTCCGGTCTGCTGATTGCCGGCGTGATCGGTTACTGCCTGGCCATCAACCGTGAATTCGAAAACCCGATTTCCTGTGCTGTTGTCGCCATTGCCGGTCTGGTTGTCATGATGCCCATGACTGTGGAACTGACTTCGGTCAACGAAATCACCGATACGTTCTCCGGTGTGCTTCCTTTCTCCAATCTGGGAACAGGCAGCATGTTCGCCGGCATCATCGTCGGTCTGCTGATTACGGAATTCTTCATCTGGATTTCCCGCGTGAAAGCCCTGCAGATCAATCTGGGTGCCAATGTTCCTCCTGCTGTCGGCAAGTCCTTCAACGTCCTGATTCCGGTCATTATCGTTCTGAGCGTATTTGCCGTGGTTTCCACACTGCTGGGCAAGCTGGCAGGAACCGACCTGATCACGCTGATCACCACTTTCATCCAGGAGCCTCTCCGTCATATCGGAACGAGCCTCTGGGGAACAGTCATTCTGTATACACTGGGCAACCTGCTCTGGCTGTTCGGTATCCATCAGTCTGTTATCTACTCTTCCATTCTCGAACCGCTGCTGATCATCAACATCAACGAGAACATTGCCGCGTTTGCAGCAGGTGAAGCAATTCCCAACATCATCAACGTATCTCAGGTTACATCCTTCGGTCTGCTGGGTGGATCCGGATCCACAATCTGTCTGCTGATTGCCACATTCATCGTCGGCAGAAATGCTGCCACCCGCAATGTTGCCAAACTGTCCATTGCACCTGGTCTGTTCAACATCAACGAACCTGTGCTGTTTGGCTATCCCATCGTGTACAACATCTCCATGGCGATTCCGTTCCTGCTGGTACCGGTTATGGGTATCATCATCTCCTACTTCGCAACAGTCACAGGTATCATGAGACCCTGCGTTGCACTGGTTCCCTGGACAACACCTGTTCTGATTTCCGGTTTCCTGGCTACTGCCGGTGACTTCATGGCTGTTGTGGTTCAGGCTGTGGTTCTGATTCTCGGTGTTCTGATTTACATGCCTTTCGTCAAGATCAACGACCGCGTCATGGCCCGTCAGGCTGAGCTTGCGGAAGAAGATGACGATGATGATGTATTCGACATCGACTGAGTGCTTCTTCAGGATCTGACACAAGCCCTGTATCCGGATTTCACCGGTCACAGCGGTCAATACGTATTACAATAAAAGAAAGAACCGGTAGACAGACTGCCGGAAAAAGAGGTAAACGAAATGAAAAACATTCTTCTGGTCTGCAACGCAGGCATGTCCACATCCATTCTGGTCCGCAACATGCAGAATGCCGCAAAGGAACTGGGGGTAGACTGCCATGTGGAGGCAAAATCCCTGATGCTGCCAAGAAAGACCTGAGCGGTGTGGATGTCATTCTCCTTGGCCCGCAGGTTGGCTTTGAGCTGAAGAACGTCAAGGAAATGGCACCGTCTGTTCCTTCTGCTGTCATTGACATGAAGGACTACGGTTCCATGGATGGCAAAAAGGTTCTCCGTACAGCCTACAAGCTGATGAAAGCTGCCAAAGCCGGCGCCTGATCAGACAGACTTTGCAGTTCGCCGCTGTCTGGCACCAGGCAATCCTTCACTGCCCCCGGACAGATCATGAACCGGAAAACCCTCCGGCTGTATTCTCTGATACAGTACCGGAGGTTTTTTTCGTGAAAGCCTCATGGAGCCTGTGATGTATCCCCGCATCTGCCTGGGTCGAGGCAGAGCTGTGACTGTGATATCGGGAATTGCCTGCTGGCTGCCCGGCCGTGGCTGTCAGGGTGGTATGCGGCAGGAAAGAGCCTCTGTGACAGCAGACAACGGGCTGATACAGCGGCTCTTTTTCCGTATTGCATTCCATAGTATAATGATTTGACCAATCAGGGCAGGAGGGATTTCAATGGACATGCTTATACAGGATCAGATCGTGGAACTTCTGGAAGACGAGTGTCTCTCTGATGCTGCCGCCCTTCTGGAGAAATACCTTCGGCTGGAGGGAAAAGACGAATTCTATTACCTGGCTTCTTCGGATGTGAGGCTCGGGTATGAAGATTATGAAGGAGTCATCACGCTGCTGGAAGAAGCCATGGATACCGGAATTTCCGGTCCGCTGATCTGGGAACGGATGGCAGATGCGAAAATCGGAGCGGATGAGTATGAATCTGCCCGGTCCTATCTGGAAATGGTCCGGGATTCCGGTGAGATGGATCCCGGTGATGAACCGAGGATCCTGTTCGACCTGGGGCGCTGTGCAATCGCTGCAGAAGATTACCGCCAGGCTGTACAGCATTTTGAGGACCTGCTGCTGGAAGAAGACAATCCGGAAACCCGTTTCCTTCTGGGAATGTCCTATGGAGAGCTGGAACAGTACGACCGCATGGATGATGCTTTCCTGGGGCTTCTGACAGATCCTGAATACAAAGAACGGATCATGGAGTATATGGTTTATCAGGACAATCCGGACGTGCTGGTGGATTACATGTTCCGGACACAGCTTCCGGAGTTTGATCAGCGGATGACGTTTTCACAGTTCTGGCTGTATCATGACAGTCCGCTGGAAGCGGCTGAAGAGCTGGAAGAAGCATTTGCTCTGCGTCGGGAACCGGAGATTCTGACCAGTGCCGTCATTCTGTATGCACAGTGCGGAAAAACAGCCAAAGCCCGCAGACTCTTCCGGCAGCTGATGGCCCTGGATGTTCCATCTCAGGATCCGGAGCTGTATGCCGGGCTCAGCCTGGAAGCACTGGAGGTTCTTGAATATGGAGAAAAGACCTGCCGGGGCTTTGTGCGAACCATTCTTGCCCGGACCGGACACAGTCCGGAAGCGGTTCTCTGCTGTGCGCAGTTCTGTCTGAATCACGTGTTTTCGGATATGGCGTATGAACTTCTTCAGAACCAGCCGGAGGATCTGGAGTCTGCATTGAGCGCACAGTGGTCCGAGCTGAAAACCAGAGCCTGTCTGCAGGCGGAGTTTTATCAGGAAGCATATCATTGCCTGAAGGCCAATCCGGCTCCGCAGGATCGGCTTTATCGGAAGAATCTGGCAATCGCCAGTTATTGTACCGGCCGTTCCCGGGAAGCACTCACGGAGAGCCTGGCGATTCTGCCTGACGGCATTGGTGCCATCATTGCCTTCCTTGTATATGATGAGCGGGGAGAGCAGGAGAAAGCGGCAGACGTGATCCGGCAGATGCGTAGAGCCCTGGCAAAAGAAGAACCCATTGAGGACCTGTCGAACTTCATTGGCTTTCTGGAAGAGATTGCCGGGAAAACCGCTGCATGAAAGCATGGAAAAGCCGGCTGGAATGGGCCGGCTTTTTTGCGGTTCTGCTGCTGATCTGGCAAATTTCGGCGACAATCGTGGCCAATGACATCATTCTGCCGCAGCCTTTCCAGGTATTTGCCGCCATGCTGATGCAGGGAACAGATCCGGCTTTCTGGCCGGCGGTCTTCCGGACGCTGGGGCGAGTGGTGGCTGCTGTGATCCTCGCACTGGCATCCGGACTGTTTCTGGCGCTGATGGCGCATCTGTGCCGTCATCTGGAGTTTTTTCTCACCCGGCTGCTGCTTGTCCTGCGTTCGGTGCCCAACATTGCATTCATCATTCTGGTGCTCTTCTGGATGAACCGGGAAACGGCTGTCCTGGTGGTGCTCTGGCTGCTGCTGGTGCCGGTGGTGTATTCCTCGCTGCTGGAGCGGATGGCGGAGATTCATGAAGAGCACAAAGACCTGTTTCATGTTTTCCCCCAGCCCTGGTATATCCGCATGAAAGCTGTCTTTCTTCCAGAGATGCAGGGAACCTGGTCAGCTGTGATTGTCACTTCCAGTTCTCTGGCTTGCAAGGCAGGCGTCATGGCTGAAATACTGTGTCAGGTACCGGCGGGAATCGGCCGGTCGATGCAGTCAGCCAGGTTTGCGCTGGATACTGCAGGTGTCATGGGCTGGACGATCTGGCTGCTGCTGTCGGCTTTTGCCCTGGATGCCTTCTGGAAACAAGTGCCCCGGTGGCTGGAAAGGACTCTGAAATGAAAATCAGCATACTGGTCCCTGTATACAATGTGGAGAAATGGCTGGACAGATGTCTGGACTCTCTCCAGTCCCAGACCTGGGAGGACTGGGAAGCGGTGCTGGTCAATGATGGCAGCACTGATCATTCCCTGAACATAGCCCGGAAAAGAGCTGCGCAGGACCCCAGAATCCGGGTGTTTTCCTATCCCAATGCGGGCATCTCCGTGACCCGGAACCGGCTGCTTTCCCATGCACAGGGAGATGCCTTTGTCTTTGTGGACAGCGATGACTGGATTGACCCGCCGATGCTGGAACACCTGGCCCGGATCATGAACAGGGAAAACTGCGATATAGTTCAGTGTGGCTACCGGATGGATTTCGGACCGGTGCCCTTTCTGCGGGAAGTAGCCGGCCGGGGTGTGCATACCCGGGAGGAAGCCCTGCAGATGCTGGTGAACAATCAGGGAATCAACAACTATCCCTGGGGTAAGCTGTACCGGCGTCATACCTTTGACCATGTGCGGTTTCCGGAGAATGTGAAGGGGTTTGAAGACACCCGGACCATTTTCCGCACCTTTCTGAATGCCTCCAGGATCGCAACCATCCCCAACCGGTATGTGCATTATGTTCAGCATCCGGGTTCTCTAACCAACTGCATGTCCCTGGAAACCGTCAATGATATGCGCCGGGCTTATGAGTACCAGGAACAGTACTTGAAAAAAGTGCTTCCGCAGCAGCATTTTGATTTCAACCGGAACTACTACAACACGGACATGGTCATCATTTACACCCTGATCCTGTTCAGCCGGAAGAAAGACAATCCCCGCTTTGATCCCGCAGAGATCGACTGGCGGCGGCTTGCAGGGCATCAGATTCTGCATCCGGCTTATCTGGTCTGGCTGAAGATTGCCTGCATGAAATTCGGCTGGAATCTGAGAAAAGTCATGGAGGAAACAGAATGGCCCCAAACCCGGAACTGAATCCGGTCGCAGAGCTGCCCGGGGGCGGGATCCGGAAAGCCTGTATTTCTGATCTGGATGTCATTGTCCAACTCTATGATAAAGCCAGAGCAGAGATGCGCAGACAGGGGAATCTGACCCAGTGGCCCGGGACCTATCCCGGCAGGGACAATGCCCTGGCAGATCTGGAAGCCGGCACGCTGTATGTCAATGATTCCGTGACTGCTGTCATGACGCTGGCAGCAGGACCCGATCCCACCTATGCCAGGATCCGGCAGGGCAGCTGGCTCGATGAAGACAGCTATTCTGTCATCCACCGCATTGTCAGTACACAGCCTGGACAGGGGCGTGCCCTGCTGCAGTATGCCATGGACACAGCGGGCCATATTCGTATCGACACCCATCGAAAGAACCGCAGCATGCTCCGGCTTCTGGAAAAACTCGGGTTCAGACACTGCGGTGTCATCACCTGTCAGGATGGTACGGACAGGGAGGCGTTTGAGTGGAGCAGCAAGCCGGGAAGACCCGGAGATGATGAAGCGGATTGAGGCTGCAGTGGCCCTGCCGCATTGAATCCCCGCAGGGATTTGGCTACAATTTCAGCATATGGAGTGAAAATAATGGCATTTGAATCATTGAGTGAACGTCTGTCACAGGCGATGAAGAACATCACCGGACAGGGAAAACTGACAGAAAAGAATATGAACGACATGCTGAAGGAAGTCCGGATGAGTCTTCTGGAAGCGGATGTCAACTACGGAGTCGTCAAGGATTTTGTCGCCAGTGTGAAAGAGAAGGCGCTGGGGCAGGAAGTGATGGAATCGCTGAATCCTTCGCAGATGGTCGTGAAAATTGTCCGGGATGAACTGCAGGAACTGCTGGGCAGCAGTGATACGGAACTGACCATGAATCCTTCCGGCATCACCACAGTGATGATGACCGGTCTGCAGGGTACCGGCAAAACCACGGCTTCCGGAAAGATTGCACGCTACGCCAGACAGAAGCTGAAGAAAAATGTTCTTCTGGTCGCGGCGGATGTGGTACGTCCGGCTGCCATTGAACAGCTGCAGACTCTGGGTGCCCAGGTGGGTGTGGATGTATTCAGCCTGGGACCGGATGTTTCAGCCGTGGAAACCGCCAGGCAGGCCCTGGTGTATGCAAAGGAACACGGACATGATCTGGTGATCCTGGATACAGCCGGCCGTCTGCATGTGGATCAGGCCCTGATGGACGAACTTCTGGAAATGAAGGGACTTGTGCAGCCTGACAACATTCTGCTCACCGTGGATGCCATGACCGGTCAGGATATTGTCAATGTGGCCAGAGCCTTCGATGAGCAGCTGGATGTCACAGGTCTGGTGGTGACGAAGATGGATGGCGATGCCAGGGGTGGCGGACTGCTGTCTGTAAGAAGCATCACCAGTGTACCGGTGGTATTTGTATCCGGCGGCGAGAAGATGGAGGATCTGGAGCAGTTCCATCCCGACCGGATGGCAGACAGGATTCTGGGCATGGGAGACGTTGTCTCGCTGATTGAACAGGCGCAGGACCGTCTGGACATGGAAGTGGGAAAGAAATCCGCAGACCGGATGATGAATGGCATCTTCACCTTCAACGACATGCTGGCACAGTTCGGGCAGCTGGAGAAAATGGGCAGCATGCAGGGGATCCTGAAGATGATCCCCGGTCTGAACAAAATGGCTGCACAGGTCAATGACGAAGCCATGAACTCCGTCATGAAGCGCAACCGGGCCATCATTCAGTCCATGACACCCTTCGAACGGGAGCATCCTGCCTGCCTGAAAGCCAGCCGGAAGCAGCGGATCGCCAAAGGGTCCGGCGTCAAGGTGCAGGATGTGAACAAGCTGATTCAGCAGCTGAATCAGATGCAGCAGATGACAAAAATGATGTCCGGCGGCATGAATATGAATTCCATGATGAATGCCATGGGCAGAGGCCAGGGTGTGTCAAAACATGCCGGCAGCAAAAAACAGAAAGTGTCCAAAAAGAAGAAAAAGAAAAAGTAAGCTGCCCGGACCCGGACATGGTGTCAAGGAAAAAAGCTTGACAGTCGTCCGGATTCAGTGGTAGACTCCCGTCTTTTACAGTTTGAAGCGTGAAATCGGCGAGAAGCCCTTTACCTAAAGG
>NZ_CAJUPA010000053.1 GCF_910588395.1 uncultured Faecalibaculum sp.
CAGTGCCGAACGGCACGCTGGGTGGTGTGAGAGGGACCTAGTCTCTACTCGATTCCGCAGCCTGCTTCTGTCAGACCGCATCCTGGTGCAAGGCATGGGATTGGACCACTGCCGGAAGGTACGATATGTTGAAGCCGGGACTCTGCCTGTCACAGCCTGATTCACACCACACCGGCTCACCGGGCAGACTCGTCAATGGAGAGGTATCAAATGAGTTTCACTGTACTGTTTCCGGCGGCAGCAGCCCTGCAGGATGCCCGGGTGTCTGCCGTATTTACAATTCTTTACTCTGTCATTGCCCTCAGCGCCGCCATCATGTGCTTCACCGGCATCAGACAAAACCGGACCATGCTCACGCTGCTGCTGGCATCAGCTGCAGCCATACCGCTGCTCAGACTCATTCATCTAGCCGGCGCTGTACTAACCGGGCTGGGACAGTACGTCCTTTTTTTCACTCTGTTCTTTGTGCTGGGTCTGCTGCTGCACAGTCTCATTGTGCATCTGGTTTCCACCGGTACGACCCATTCAGACGCTTCCAGCCGCAGCTGGCGGCATCTCGCCGCTTCCGCGGGCCTGTCTGCAGTCTGCAGCTGGGCACTCTGGAAGCTGTCTCTTCGGGCAGATCTGTGCGCCGGGGTTTTTCTGGTGCTGCTGATCGCCAGCCGCATGACCCGGATGTATTTGGTCCGGCACAGAATTCTCCATCATACCTATGCAGAGATACAGAAACCGGTCCCGGCCCGCAGCGTGCGGCGCAGTGTGATGATTCTTTCCGCCTATGTCTCCCTTTTGTATCTGTTCTGGCGGATTCTGTTCACACTCCCTTCCGGCAGAGGGCTGCTGACATCGGTCTGTGCGGTGCTGCTGCTGTCCTGTGAAGCCATGGACATTGCAGATTCTCTGCTGAACAACCGGATCATCAGCCAGCGTGGTTCCTATCCGCTCCCTGACACAGATCCGGATGCTGTATGGCCGGATGTGGATGTGTTCATTGCCACATACAACGAAAGCCGCCAGCTTCTGTACAAAACAGTCCGGGGCTGTCTGAACATGGCCTGTCCGGACCCGAAGCGGGTTCACATTTATCTGTGTGATGATGGACAGCGCCCGGAAATCCGGGATCTGGCTGAAAAACTCCATGTGGGATATCTCACCCGGGCTGACCGGACTGGTGCGAAAGCAGGAAACCTGAACAATGCCCTGAAGCACACCACCTCTCCGCTGGTGGTGACCTTCGATGCGGATATGATCCCCCGCCGGGACTTTCTGACGCAAACCATTCCCTATTTTCTGCATGCCTGGAAACGGAACGCCGGACTGCCGGAGAAAGAACAGATCCCTCTTGGGTTTGTCCAGACACCTCAGGCGTTCTACAACGAAGATCTGTTTCAGCATCATTTGTACCGGGAACGGGTGACGGGGAATGAACAGGATTACTTTTTCAGGGAAATCCAGCCGGCGAAAACAGCATCCAACAGCGTGATCTATGCCGGCAGCAACACTGTGATCAGCCGAGAAGCACTGGAGACAGTGGGCGGATTCTTTACCAGAGCCATTACGGAAGACTTTGCCACCGGACTGCTGATCGAAGGCAGCGGCTACGTTTCTCTGGCACTGCCCACACCCCTGGCCTTTGGCCTGTCCCCGGAGGATCTTCCGTCTCTGATCCAGCAGCGGATCCGCTGGGGACGGGGCGTGATCAATGTTCTGTATCAGATCAACATTTTCTTCACAAACCGGTTTTCTGTGGCGCAGAAAATCAGCTATGGCACCGCCATATTCTTCTGGGTCCGGAGCTGCATCCGCATGGTGTATCTGATTATCCCGATTCTCGCGGCATTTTTTCACATTCCGTTTGTGGACAGTACCATTGGTCCCATGCTCTGTTTCTGGGTGCCGTATCTGCTGATGCAGTATGTCTTTGAACTGGCCATGACCGATTCCAGACGGAGCACTCCCTGGACAAATATCTATGAGACGATCCTGTGTCCGTTTCTGGCCGGCCCCATTCTGCAGGAACTGCTGGGGATTTCCCTGAAGACCTTTAAAGTCACGGACAAAAACCGGGACCGGGGGACACACTTCGCCTGGCGGTATGTTCTTCCGTTTCTTGTGCTGACCATTCTGGATGCTGCGGCTTTGCTGACAGGAATCCTGAACCTTGTGCAGGGTGGACGATCCGGCGGCATTGTGACTGTGTTCTGGCTGGCATACAATCTTGTGCTTCTGTGCATCTGCCTGCTGTTCATGATCGGACGCAGAACCGAAACGCTGGTGGGACTCCGGAAGTCTGTCATCTCCTGCGACCTGCTGGCAGCAGACAGCCGGCAGATGCAGACAGGTGTGGCAGTCGGGCTCAGCGAACAGGAACTTGACATTGTTCTTCACGGAACCGCAGAGCTCCCCAAACCGGGTGACAGCTGTGAAATCAGGCTGGACGCAGATCATTGGACTGCAGCGGTGCAGGCTGTCTGCACCGGCAGTAAAATGCAGAAAGGACTGCAGGTGATGCGCTTTGCCATTGAGCATGTACCAGATGCGGATCAGTTTCTTTCCATACTGTATGACCGGGACCTGGCTTACGAAAGCAGGCACCGTCAGCTGTTTCTGTCTCCGGCTCTGTTTCACACGCTGAAACACTGGTATCAGGATCATCCGGCTGGATAGACACTGCCGGCTGCTGCAAGCTGCCTGGCGGTGTATCAGCAGCCTATAATGAACTCAAAGGAAACGGAGGAGCCGGTTATGAGTCAACAACTCTGTCAGAGTACATCCGATCTGCGCTTTGTGGATCTCCATTGCGATACCATCTCAGAAATCCGGGATCACCCGGATGCCACACACCATATCACGGTGCAGAAACTGGAACGGGGAAGTGTGGTCCTGCAGTGTTTTGCGCTTTTCACCGATCTGGAAAAGTACGAAAAACCGGAGAAACGGGCACTTGAACTCTATGGGACCTATCTTCGTTTTCTCCGGGAGAATCAGGAAGACATAGCGCCCGTGCACACCTGGCAGGATTACATCGATCTGCGGGAAAAACAGCTGATTGGCAGCATCCTGACGCTGGAAGAAGGAGATGTCACGTTCGGCGGACTGGAGTTTCTGGAAACCTGGCATGAACTGGGCGTCCGGATGATCACGCTGACCTGGAATCATCCCAACCGGCTGGCAGACCGGAACGGACTTACTGAGTATGGCACAGCCTATGTGCGGCGCATGGAAGAGCTGGGGATCGTGGTGGATGTATCGCATCTGCCGGACAAGGCATTCTGGGATGTCTGCAGGATCGCCACACGTCCGTTTATTGCCAGTCATTCCAATGCCCGGCAGCTTTGTCATGTATCCCGCAACCTGACCGATGATATGATCCGGGCAGTGGCCCGTCACCATGGTGTCATTGGCCTGAATTTCTATGCCCGGTTCCTGAAGGAAGGCGGAGAGGACTATTCCACACTGGATGACATGATCCGCCACCTTCGTCATATCATGGAAGTGGGCGGGGAAGATGTGATTGCACTGGGGACAGACTTTGACGGAATCACATCCGGCATGGAGCTGAAAGACGCAGGGGGACTGCATCAGCTGGCCCGGCGGATGCTGGAATCCGGATTCACCAGACAGCAGGTGGACAAGTTCTCCCATGCCAATGCAGAACGGGTGTTCCGGGATATTCTGGCAGACGGCACGCTGGCCGGCCAACCGGGCCACTGAACAGAACAGGAGAGAAGTTCCATGGAAAGCATTACACTGAAAAACACAGCCGGAAAAACCATCACCTACGAACCGGATGACATTCTGTGGTTTTTTGAAGAAACCGGCTCCGGCCTGCTGCGGATCATTGATACGGAGCGTCGTCTGGAGACATTCCCTCTGGATGCCAGACAGATCGCGCAGCTGCGGACACAGCTGCAGGCCAGTCACACGCCGATCTGGTTCGGCGCCTTCCAGGGTGAAAAACTGCCCCTGGAGAAGCTGCCGAATACGCGGGGACTGGGCGGACTTGCCTGTGGTCCCCAAAGCGTCATCGGTCACCACAGACTGATCCGATCCGGTGCACTGCATGATGCCACGAAAGAAGATCTGGCGTATCTTACTGGAACCATGGGCCTGAAGGTCGTGATGGACCTGCGGACGGATCTGGAAATCGCTGCGAAACCCGATCCCCGCATCCCCGGGGTCAAATGGATCCATGTACCGTTTCTGAATACCCTGGAGTATGAGAAAATCGGCCTCAGAACGCTGACAGAGGCAGGTCTGGAGGAGATGAAGGACAGAGGTCCGGCCATGATGGAAGAACTGTACCGGAAAATTGTCGGAGCGCCGGAGGGAATCCGGGGACTGCGCCGTTTCTTTGAGATCCTTCTGCAGCAGTCCGCCGGCTCAGTGCTCTGGCACTGCACCCAGGGAAAAGACCGCACAGGCGTTGCAGCGGCAGTGCTGGAGCGGATCCTGGGCTGTGATGCCCGGACTGTGGAACAGGACTATCTGCAGACCAACCCCTGTCTGAAAACCGAGGAAGAAGACACGGAGGACTGGCTGGAAAAGACCCTGCATCTGAACAGTCACGCAGCCGGAAAATTCAGCTTTCTGTTTGAAGCCCGGCCGCAGTTCCTGCAGGCAGCATGGGACTGCATTGACCGGGAATTCGGCGGGTTTGATTCCTGGCTGCAGAATCAGCTGGGGCTGACCGAAGACAGGCAGAATCAGTTAAGGGCCATGTATACCTGCTGAAGCGCGGAATCCTCAGGTGGGACAGATGTTCTAAATGATATGAGTATCTAAATACAATTGACCTCAAACCCTCGGTATAATGTATCCAGAGCAGGACATTCCGGATGCTGTGACCGCCGGGTACTGGGAATACAATGCCGATGAAGTGGACATGGGAGCTATTGGTGCGATACGCAAGTATAATGATTAGTTTTCAGGCATGGTCCGGACATCCGTCTTACTCACTGTAAGGAATCTGAACGATCCGGCGCAGATTCGCAGGAGAAAAGGGGCTGTACCCCTTTTTCTTTTCCTGGAAGAGGCTCCTGACACGCATCGCGGCTTTGTCCCGGAACCGTGACGAATGAAGCAAGATACGCTATGATTATTAAACCGGCATAAAGCCGGGACATCCATCCGGACCGGCGTCTATCCGACCCCGGGTGGACGGAATTTGGAGGTTTCAATCATGAATACAGCCCTGGTTATCATGGCTGCCGGACTTGGCAGCCGGTATGAAGGCGGGATCAAGCAGATCACGCCTGTAGGCCCGTCCGGAGAAATCATCATTGACTACTCGGTTCACGACGCACTGAAAGCCGGATTCAACCGCATTGTGTTCGTGATCCGGAAAGACATAGAACAGGATTTCATGGAAGCCATCGGCCATCGGATGGAGACTGTTGCCGCAAAGCAGGGAGCCGAGATCTGCTATGCCTACCAGTCTCTGGATGCCATAGATCTGCCGGTCCCGGAAGGACGGACAAAGCCCTGGGGCACCGGACAGGCTGTGCTGGCAGCCGCAAAATACCTGGATATGCCCTATATGGTGATCAACGCGGATGATTATTACGGCGTGGATGCTTTCCGGACAGTGCATGATTTCCTGCTTGCCAACCACGAGGATCAGGCAGTTGCCGGATTCATTCTGAAAAACACGCTGTCCGCCAACGGCGGTGTGACCCGGGGCATCATTGAAGTGAATGATCAGGGATTCGTGACGGATATTGCAGAAACAAAGGACATCCGCAAAGACGGCGATCATGCCACAGCAGCCGGCGGAAAGACACTTTCCCTGGATGCCCATGTGTCCATGAACATGTGGGGATTCCAGCCGGCTTACACCCGTCTGCTGCAGGAAGGTTTCGATGCGTTTCTTCACAGCATGGAGAATCCGCTGACAGACGAATTCCTGCTGCCAATTTTCACCAACAAACTGATCCACGAGGACAAAGTCAAAGTCAAGGTGCTGGAAAGCCATGACCGGTGGTTCGGCATTACGTATAAGGAAGACCTGCCGCAGGTGCTTCGGGATTTTGCAGCCCTGTACCAGCAGGGCATCTACGAGCCAGATCTCTACTCGGACCTTAAGAAACAGTAATTCAGAAGTGCTGATGGTTTGAACCCACCGCAGGGCAACGGTACACTGGGGACAGGGGTTGAGACTATGCAGAAAAACGATAAAACACTTTTGAACATCATGGGCTGGGTTTTCCTGGTCTGGGGATTTGCCACGATTCTGGTGGATGTACTGTGTCTGATGCTGGAAAGCATGCCGGTGCATGCACTGTGGGTGCAGACGGTAGCCGGCAATCTGGACATGATGGCCATTTCCGTGGTTATGGGATGCCTGGAGATTCTGGCAGGCGTATCTGCCCTGCGCTGGAGCGGAAAGCCGAAAAAAGCCCGCACACTGATGTATGTGAGCGGAACACTGCTGATTCTCTTTGCGCTGGAGGCATTCTCCTTCTATACCCAGACCGGTCAGATTGCCTGGCTGCGTCTGATTCTGGGCGTTGTATGTTCCGGGCTGATGTTTGCCGGGGCGTACAGAGAAGTGGCCTGATACACCGGAATATGAGCAGGGTCCGGGTTTCCTGATGCAGGAGCCCGGGCCTTTTCCTGTGCGGCCCGCTGTACTTTGTGCGATGCCCGGAGGCCAGGGAGCTGCTGCCCCTCAAAGAGCATGACCGGGCTGCCATCGAGGATGCGCTGTACAGCTGCTGCAGGATGATGGCAGAGCAGGATGGAAAAGTCAGAGAGTTCCGGATTGCGAAGATCCAGGACTCTTTTTTTACCTCTGTGCCGGGAAGACAGGATAATTTCCGGATTTCCAGGAGGATGATTGCCCTGTGTTTAACCCAAAAATAAAAAAAGCCCGGGAATCCGGACTTTACTGTCTGATGGCAGCGCGTACGGGATTCGAACCCGTGATACAGCCTTGAGAGGGCTGTGGCTTAACCGCTTGCCGAACGCGCCATTTGCCTGACTATCATAGCACGCAAAAAGAAGAGGAGTCAACCTCTTCTTTTGAATGGCATTCCTGCTCCTCTGTGAGAATCCGGGATGTTTCACGAACCGGATGGCGGAACCGGATCACAGAAGATCAAAGTTCATGCCCACATGCTTCGGGTAATGGGCATCACTGGCTGTGATCGTTCCGGCATCCATCCTGGCTGCGGTTTCGCGGAATGCAGGAGCCAGCCCGGCATCCGGGTGCTTGTACCGGTAGCTTGCGCCGGTGTTTTCCTCCAGCAGGATATGGTGTTTCCTGGCCAGCTCGCAGAGCCGGTCATATTCTTCCTGCAGGTCATAGCCCGGATCGTACTGATACATTTTGATGACATCCGGGTGGCCGATCTGGGTGAACAGACCGCTTTCCATGGCAGAGGCAACCTGATCGTAATACTGCCGGTAAATCCACTCGGCCGGTTCTTTCTCCCACAGGATCTCCCGGCTCCAGCCATCCATGTCATACAGACGACCCTGAATGGAATGAACACTGCCTACCAGAAAATCCCAGGGATAGACAGCCAGCTGTTCTGCCAGAAATTCCCGGCGGAAATCCGCCCAGCAAACCTCCAGCCCGAACGTCACCTCAATGGGGAACTCTTCCTTTCTGCAGGCTTCTATCAGCTGAATGTAATCCTGAATGGAGTTGATCTGTTTCTTGTCAAACCAGGCTTTCTGCCTGGGATCTGCCTGGATCACATCTTCATACATCGGAGCGAATTCATAAAACCGGTGTGTGTGATCCAGTATCTGCAGATGCTTCAGTCCTTTCTGCGCTGCTGCATTCACAAACTCCCGGACATAGTCCACACTCAGCGGACCATTTTCCAGATGGACGTGTCCGTCTGTGTCAGGCTTCATACACTTCCACCCGGATCACACCGTCCAGGCCCCGGATCTTGTCCAGGGCAGCTTCGCTGGGCTTGCCGTCCAGATCCAGCATGGTGTAGGCGATCTGATCCCGGGATTTGTTGATCAGGTTCTCGATGTTCGTGTCTTCCTGCGCAAAGGCATCGGTGATCCGGGAAATCATTTTCGGCTTGTTCACGTGGAAAACCGCAACCCGGTAAGGTGTGGACATGGCCGCACTGACATTGGGCATGTTGACGGAATTGGTGATGTTGCCGTGTTCCAGGTAATCCATGACCTCTCTGGCTGCTTTCACTGCACAGTTTTCTTCGGATTCATCCGTGCTGGCACCCAGGTGCGGGATCGGGATGACTTTGTCGTGCGCCGCCAGTTTTGCACTGGGGAAGTCTGTTACGTACAGTGCGACTTTGCCGGAATCCAGTGCCTCCAGCAGATCGTCATCATTGACCAGACCGCCTCTGGCAAAGTTCAGGATCTTCACGCCGTCTTTCATCTGGCTGATGGCTTCCCTGTCAATGGTGTTCTTTGTGGAATCCATCAGCGGCAGGTGCAGTGTCACGAAGTCTGCGTCCTTGTAGAGTTCCTTCAGGTCCTTGGCATGCTCGATCCATTTGGACATCTTCCAGGCATTGTCCACCGAGATGTAGGGATCGTATCCTTTGACCTCCATGCCAAAGCGCATGGCCAGGTTGGCCACTTCAATGCCGATGGCACCCAGCCCGATGACACCCAGGGTTTTCCCGGTCAGCTCATTGCCGGCGTATTTCTTTTTCTGTTTCTCCACGTCTTTTCCCAGGTTCGGGTTATCGGTCTGGGTTTTGCACCATTCAATTCCGTGATAAATGTCACGGCTGGCCAGCAGCAGGCCGGCGAATACCAGTTCCTTGACGGCATTGGCGTTGGCACCGGGTGTGTTGAAAACCACGATGCCCCGCTCTGTGCAGGCAGGCAGGTCGATGTTGTTGACACCGGCACCCGCCCGGGCTATGGCTTTCAGATTCTTTCCATAATCAAGGTCGTGCAGGTTTGCACTGCGGACCACGATGGCGTCTTCGTCCCCCAGGTGTTCCCCGACTTCAAAGGCATCCGTGAACTGATCCAGTCCTTTGGGCGCAATGTTGTTGTAAAGCTTTACGGTATACATCAGGCATTCTCCTCCTCAAACTTCTTCATGAAATCAATCAGCGCATCCACGCCTTCTTCCGGCATGGAGTTGTAGATGGAGGCACGCATGCCGCCTACTGTCCGGTGGCCCTTGATGTTGACCAGACCGGCTTCTTTGGCTTCCTTCACGAATTTTGCATCCAGCTCCTTGTCGCCGGTCACAAAGGGCACGTTCATGAGAGAACGGTCTTCCACCGCAACGGGATTGGAGTAGAGTCTGGAGCTGTCAATGTAGTCGTACAGCTTTTTCGCTTTCCGTTCATTGATCTTCTGCATGTTCTCCAGACCGCCGATCACATCTTCCAGATATTCGAACATCAAGCCGCACATGTAGATTCCGTAGCAGGGAGGGGTGTTGTATAGGGAATTGGCATCTGCGTGCGTCTTGTAGGTGAGCATGGTGGGCAGATCCGGACGGTCTTCAATCATGTCTTTTTTCATAATGACCAGCGTAACCCCTGCAGGACCGATGTTCTTCTGCGCACCGGCGAAAATCATGTCATATTTCGTGACATCCACCGGTTCGGACAGAATGCAGGAAGACAGATCCGCAATCAGGCGCTTGCCTGTGTGAGGCGGGAGTTCCTTGTATTTGGTTCCGTAAATCGTGTTGTTTTCGCAGATGTAGACATAATCTGTATCCGGATCCAGGTCTGCATCGGTGATTTTCGGAATGTATGTAAAGTTGTCTTCGGCACTGGAAGCCGCGATGTGGGTTTTCCCGAACTTTTCATGTTCCTTGATGGCTTTTTTGGTCCACTGACCCGTGTTGATGATGTCAGCACCGTTCTTCAGGAAATTCATCGGGATCATGTCGAACTGGAGACTGCCGCCACCCTGCAGAAACAGGATCTCGTAGTCTTCCGGAATGTTCATCAGGCGGCGCAGTCTGTCCTTGGCGCCATTGAGGATATTCTCGAAATCAGAGGATCGGTGGGACATCTCCATGACACTCATGCCGCTTCCGTTGGCATCAAGCATTTCTTCGCCGGCACGCTTCAGCACCCATTCAGGCAGGCAGGCAGGTCCGGCTGAAAAATTGTAAACTCTTGACATTGTTTTCATACCTCGGTGAAAAATTCCACCTTTCCTTTCATAGGACTCTTATTATACGCATCAACTTTGTGAATTCAAGCACAAGCAGAAGACTTGCGAAAAACATGTGTATATCTCAGATTGACAAAAGTCACATTCCCGCAGAATGCATCCACCTGATGAGCATTTCTGAACATTCCGGGCAGGTCAATGGTTTTCAGCCACTCAAAAACGTACGATAAGGACAGGCGAAAGCCCTGGAGGCAACAGATGGCAGAATTTTTCAAAGATCTGGAAAAACACATCGAAGACGGATGGGATGACATCAAAAACGCCGTAAAAGACGGTGCCGAAGACCTGAAGAAAGGGGCAGAATCCATGGAAGAGCGCATACCGGCCACCCCGGGCATGAAAGCGGAAGAAGCTGAAGCCGCAGGAATGGTGGAAGGCATGATGCAGGGGGATACGCTTTGCAGTCCCTGCGCATCCACGGTTTCCACCATTGCCAGAACACCCGGCCACACCGGACTGACTCTGGCAAATTCGGAAGGCATCATCGTGGCCCTGCCGGATGATCTGCAGGATCAGGTCAAGGTACTTGTCTCGGAGGGACAGCCGGTGTCCAAAGGCACACCGCTGATGCAGTTCAGTCAGGAAGCACTGAAGAGCTGCACCATTGATCTGGTTTCTCCGGAACTCACGAAGGGACCTGACGGAGAACCGGAACGGTTCATCCGTGTCTTCGGGCCGGTCAAACCGGAATGACAGAACAATCAGACAC
This sequence comes from uncultured Faecalibaculum sp., assembly GCF_910588395.1. Classification (GTDB taxonomy): domain Bacteria; phylum Bacillota_I; class Bacilli_A; order Erysipelotrichales; family Erysipelotrichaceae; genus Faecalibaculum. The sequence goes on from NZ_CAJUPA010000053.1 coordinate 10,856, forward strand.
TGAATAAAAGAAAAACAGAAAGAAGGAACACACATGGCAAACGATTTCGAAAAAGGATGGGACGCATTCAAGAAGGACGTAGCGGAAGGATTCGACAAGGTCAAAGACGTATTTGAAGACGCCGGCGACAAAATCAAGGATACCTACGAAGAAGAAAAGAAGAAGATGGAAGCCAGAGAAATGGCAGACCGCGAAAAAGCACTGGAAGAGGCCAAGGCAGCCAAAGCCAAAGCAGAATCAGATCTGAAGGCAGCCAGGGAAAAATGTGCAGATGTGGAAGCACAGATCAAAGCCGGTACGCTGAAAGTCGAAGACAAGGCAGTTGAAGATGCCAAGGATCTCCAGAAGAAAGCGGAGGCTGATCTGGCCAAAGCCGAAGAAGCTGTCAAAGAAGCCCAGGCACGCCTGGATGAAAAGGCAGACGCTGCGAAGGAAAAAGCCATGGCAGATGCAGAAGCCGCCAAGGCCAGGGCAGAAAAAGAACTGGCAGATGCCAAAGCCGCTCTGGATAAATTCAATGCAGATGTAAAGGCAGGCGCGGCCAAAGCCGGTGACAAGGCAGAAGCAGATGCCAAAGCCCTGCAGGCCAAAGCGGAAGCCGATCTGAAAAAGGCCCAGGCTGAAATCGACAGCTTTGCGGACAAAGCCAGGGCAAAGGCTGCAGAAGTCAAGGACAAAGTCGAAGAAACAGTAAACAAGAAGTAATGAAACAAAACAAAGCACCCGCGGCGGGTGCTTTGTTTTTTAGTGTACCGGGCATGGTGCACTTCTAGCTGGTGAAAGTCCAGCCACGAT
>NZ_CAJUPA010000054.1 GCF_910588395.1 uncultured Faecalibaculum sp.
TGTACGGTGGTGTGAGAGGGAGGGGCAGCACTAACCTGTTCCTCTCTACTCGATTAGCGGATCAATCAGCCGTTGATCTGAGCCATAACCTCGTCTGCGAAGTTTTCTTCCTTCTTCTCAATGCCTTCTCCGGCCTGGAAGCGAACAAACTGCAGAACTTCAGCATGGTTCTGTTTCAGGAACTGGGCAACCTTTTCCTTGGTGTCCTTGAAATATTCCTGATCCATCAGGCAGACATCCTTGAAGTGCTTGGAAATCTTTCCGTTCAGAATTCCATCCAGCACTTTTTCCGGCTTGCCGGCCATCTTCGGATCTTCGGCCATCATCTGCTTCTGCAGAGCACGTTCATGTTCCACAACATCGGCAGGTACATCGTTCAGTGTGATGTACTGCGGGTTCATGGAAGCAACCTGCATGGCCATGTCCTTGGCAACTTCAGCAGAAGCGCCTTTCATGACAACCAGTGCGGAAATGGATCCGCCCATGTGCATGTAGGAACCGAACTGCTGGTCGTCGGTTTTCTCGATAACCAGGAAGCGGCGGAAGGAAATCTTTTCACCGATTGTGGCTGTTGCATTTGTGATCAGCGCATCAATGGTGCCTTCCGGTGTTTCCAGGGCAAGTACTTCTTCCACAGTGGCAGGCTTGTTTGCCAGAATGGCAGCAACAACTGTGTCCACCAGTTTCAGGAACTGATCGTTTTTCGTAACGAAGTCCGTTTCAGAGTTGATTTCGGCAATGACAGCTGTGTTGCCGTCGATGGCAACTTTTGTCAGACCTTCAGCAGCAATCCGGCCGGCTTTCTTGGCGGATTTGGCAATGCCTTTTTCGCGCAGCCAGTCTACGGCTTTCGCTTCATCGCCATCGCACTCTGTCAGGGCCTTTTTGCAGTCCATCATGCCTGCGCCTGTTTTTTCGCGCAGTTCCTTGACCTGTTTTGCGGTGATAGCCATATCGTTCCTCCTTGAAGCTTAGGCTTCTGTTTTGGTTTCAGCGGGTTTTGTTTCAGCGTTTGCACGGGGAGCAACGCCGGCAGGACGGGGTCCGCGGCTGTTTCTGTCGTAGGGACGACGGTTGCGGCGCTCCATGTTCCGCTTTCTGCGCTCTTCGTTGCGCAGACGGCGACGACGCTCATTTTCGGCAATCTGTGCTTCCACGTTGCGGATTACATCATCCATCGTTACATCGTCTTCTGCATCATCCAGGTATGCGGATTCCAGCAGACCGCCTTTGGCATCCACGATGGCATCAGCCAGAATGGAGGTAACCAGGCGAACGGAACGGTTGGCATCGTCATTGGAGGCGATGGGATATGTTGCATCTTCCGGGTCGCAGTTTGTGTCCAGCATGGCGAATACAGGGATGCCCAGTTTCTTCGCTTCTGCCACTGCATTGTGCTCTTCTCTGGGATCGATGACGATCATGGCATCCGGGAGTTTCTTCATTTCCTTGATGCCGCCCAGGCTGGCTTCCAGCTTGGCTTTTTCTTTCAGGATCTTCGCCTGTTCTTTTTTCGTATAGACTTCCAGTTTTCCGCTGGCTTCCATTTCCTCGATTTCCACCAGACGCTTAACACGCTTCTGAATGGTGCGGAAGTTGGTGAGCAGACCGCCCAGCCAGCGCTTGTTTACATAGAAGGAACCGGAACGAAGAGCCTGTTCCTCCACAGTTTCCGCTGCCTGCTTCTTGGTGCCGACAAACAGAACTTTTCCACCGCGCTCACTGAGATCCTTCAGGGCGTTGTAGGCATCTTCAATCTGCTTCTGGGTCTGGTTCAGATCCACAATATACACGCCGTTTCGGCTTGTATAGATATAAGGTTTCATTTTGGGGTTCCAGCGACGAGTCTGGTGTCCGAAGTGAACGCCGTTTTCCAGCATTTTCCGGATGGATACGATTTGTGTCATGTGATAAGTCCTTTCCGTTGGTCCTCCGCCAGTTCCAAGGGCTGCAACCAAATGGCACGGGCAGCCGAATTCCTGGCGTGTGTATTTGCGCAAAATTGCGCTTATTAAGTATAACCCCATTCGGGCAGAAAAAAAAGCGGAGAATTCCGCTTATTTTTCAGATGGTCTAGGTGACAGGATTTGAACCTGCGACCCCTACGACCCGAACGTAGTGCTCTACCAAGCTGAGCTACACCTAGGCAACGGCTTTATTATACAGGGTTTCCTGCAGGATGCAAGCCGTTTTCGTTAATTCATAAAAATCAGTCTGTCAATGCTGCGCCATCCTGCTCCGGCATCTGATCCGGTCGGATCTCCTCTCTGGACGTTTCTCCCAGAATCTGCCGGATTTCTTCCATGCGTCTGGCGGACTGTTCGGCAAATTTTGCTTTCCTGTCCCGTTTGTGACAGGGTTCCCGGAGAACCATGATGCCAAAGTTGGCATTCATGGGCTGAAGGTTCTTCACATCACAGTTGGCGATGTAGTACGCCTGCGCACCAATCACTGTCTCCCTGCCAAACCGGAGGGGTTCTTCTCCCTGGAGGTAACGGGCCATGTTGATCCCCGCTGCCAGACCGCTGGCAGCACTTTCCACATATCCCTCCACACCGGTGAGCTGTCCCGCAAAAAAGAGATCGGGACGAAGTCTGGACTGATACGTTTCCTGAAGCACCTCTTTCGCCGGCAGATAGCTGTTGCGGTGCATGACGCCATACCGGACAAATCTGGCGTTTTCCAGTCCGGGAATCATGGAAAAAACACGTTTCTGCTCCGGCCAGGTCAGATGAGTCTGAAATCCCACGATGTTGTAGAGTGTATCCGCCACATCGTCCTGCCGCAGCTGAATCACTGCCACCGGGTGCTCCCCTTCCCGGCGCAGACCCACAGGTTTCATCGGTCCGAACAGCATGGTCTTTTTCCCTCTGCGGGCCATTTCCTCAATGGGCATGCAGCCTTCGAATACCTTCAGATCCTTTTCAAAGTCATGAAGCTGTGCGCATTGCGCTCCAGTCAGGGCTTCATAGAAGGCATCGAACTGTGTCTGGTCCATGGCACAGTTGATATAGTCCGCATCCCCTTTGTCATACCTGGATTTGTAGTAGGCTTTGGAGAAGTCGATACTGTCCTTTTCCACAATGGGGGCTGCGGCATCATAAAAGTGGAAAGTCTCTGTACCCGTGCGCTTCTTGATGTCTTCCGCCAACGCGCCGGCAGTCAGCGGTCCTGTGGCTATGATCACCGGGCCATCCGGAATGCTGGTGACTTCCTCTGTCACCACAGTTACCAGCGGATGGTTTTTCAGTGTCCGTGTGATCTGACCGGAAAAGCCAGTCCGGTCCACTGCCAGTGCGCTGCCGGCCGGCACCCGGTTGGCATCGGCTGCTGTCATGATCAGCGAATCCAGCTGCCGCATTTCCTCCTTCAGGATTCCCACCGCATTGTTCAGTGAATCAGAGCGCAGAGAATTGGAACAGACCAGTTCCGCAAACCCGCCGGTATGAAAGGCTTCCGGCTTCTTCTCCGGCCGCATCTCCACCAGCCGCACAGGGATTCCCCGCTTCACCAGCTGCCAGGCAGCTTCCGAGCCGGCCAGGCCGGCCCCCACCACCGTCACCACAGGTTTTCCGGTTTTTTCAGGCATTGTCAGTCTCTCCGGCAGCCGGGGTTTCTGCTGTCTTTTCCACTGCTTCCCCGGTGGCTTTCTTCTTTGGCTCTTTTTTGATATACCGGCATTTCGGGTAATTGCTGCAGCCGACAAACCAGGTTCCGAACCTGGATTTCCGCCGCACGAGTTCTCCACCGCATTCCGGACAGGTTTCGCCGGTGGGTTCCGGTTTCGCCTTTTCTTTCAGCGGCACGATGGTTTTGCATTCCGGATAATTGCTGCAGGCCCAGAAAGGACCGAAACGGCCTTTCTTGATGATCATGTCCGCACCGCAGTTGGGGCACACTTTGTGCTCCGCTGCTTCCGGAATATCAGATTCATCCGTCTCGGAATAGCGGCATTTCGGGAAATTGATGCAGGAAATGAACTTGCCGAACCGCCCGTTCCGGTAGACCAGCTCCCCGCCGCACTGCGGACAGCTGCGTCCAACACGCTCCAGTTCCTTTTTCGGCATATTCTCATAGGCTCTGTCCACCAGCGGCTCGAAATCATCGTAAAACTGATGCAGGAACTTGATATAGTCTTCATTGCCTTCGGCAATGACATCCAGCGTTTTTTCCATATCCGCTGTGTATTCTACATTGATGATCTTCGAGAAAAACTCCTGCAGTTTCTGATCTGTCAGGATGCCCTGTTCCGTGGGGGTGAACACCTTCGTGCGGCTGGTTTCCGACACTTTGTCCAGTGTTGCGTATCCCCGCTTCTGCAGCGTGTCGATGATGGTGGCGTAGGTGGAGGGGCGGCCGATGGATTTCTCTTCCAGCTCCTTGATCAGCCTGGCTTCGGTATATCGGGCAGGCGGTTCCGTGAAATGCTGGCGGGAAATCACGGGAACATTCTCAAACACTTCACCGGCTTCCATCACCGGCAGCAGCTCGGTGCTGGCCTTCTCATACTTTCCATATACCTTATAGTAACCATCAAAAGTCATGACCTGGCCAGTGGCGGAAAACTCGCAGCTGCCCGCCTGGAACTGAATGCCGGTCACATCAAATTTGGCATCAGCCATCAGGCTGGCCATGGTCCGGGCATAAATCAGGCTGTACAGGCGGTACTGATCATTGGTCAGGTAAGCCTTGACTGCTTCCGGTGTATTGGCGACGCTGGTGGGACGAATGGCTTCATGAGCGTCCTGGGCATTGGTGGAATTGTGCATATGCGCCTTGCCTTTGTATTCCCGGCCGTATTCCTTCTCAATGGAATCTTCCGCATCCTTCACAAAGAGCCCCGACAGACGGGTGGAATCCGTACGCATATAGGAAATCAGACCTTCGGTATGGTCGCCCAGATCGATACCCTCATACAGCTTCTGCGCCACAGACATTGTCTTGCGGGCACCGAACCCCAGCTTGGTGCTGGCTTCCTGCTGCAGCGTGGAAGTGGTGAAGGGAAGTTTCGGGCCCTTGCGCCGGCTGCGGGTTTTGACCTCGGATACAGTAAAGACTGTACCGGCGTTCTGCAGAACCTGCTCCGCTTCTGCCTGCGTCCGGATCTTCGGCTTTTTGCCATCCACTTTGGCCAGATCCGCCGTAAAGGTCTTGCGTCCCTTGGTGATGTCCGCATGAATCGACCAGTACTCCTCGGGCTTGAATTTTCTGATTTCATTTTCCCGTTCCACAATCAGCCGCAGGGCAACAGACTGAACCCGGCCGGCTGACTTTGACTGAATCTTGTTCTGCAGCAGCTTGGACAGCTTGAAGCCGATGATGCGGTCCAGGATCCGTCTTGTTTCCTGGGACTTCACCAGATCCATGTCAATCTTCTTGGGCTCCTTCATCGCCGCTTCAATGGCCGGGCGGGTGATTTCGTGGAAAACGATGCGGTTGTCATCTTCCACACTCAGGCCCAGTTCCCGGGCCAGATGCCAGGCAATTGCCTCTCCTTCCCGGTCAGGGTCACTTGCCAGAAACACATCCTGGCTTTTCCCCGCCAGTTCCTTGAGTTCCTTTACGGTGTCCTTCTTTTCTTTGGGTACCCGGTAGGTCGGCTTGAAATCATGTTCCACATCCACCCCCAGGCGGTCTTTCCCGGATGTGGAGAGGTCACAGATATGACCTTTGGAGGAAACAACCTTATAGTCGCTTCCCAGATATTTTTCTATCGTTTTCGATTTGGAGGGTGACTCCACGATTACCAGATGTTTTTTCATTCACAAGTCCTCATTGCTGACTACAAGTTAAAAACATCCGCAACGCTTTGTCAAATATGAGATGTGGGTCACAGTTCCCTCACCTGCTGCAGATCACAGAGGATTCCGGCCCCCTGATGAATGAGCCGGTTGCAGCCGCAGTGGTCTTTCCGGCTGAAATCCGTCGGCAGACACCAGACAGGAACCGAGAGGGAGAGAGCTTCGTCCACGGTATACATCGTTCCGCTTTTTTCCCGTGCCTCCGTGACCACCACCACACTGGCCGCCGCTGCAATCAGCCGGTTGCGCCAGGGAAAATGACCCGGAAGCGGCGTGGTCTGCCAGGGGTACTCGCTGATCACCAGATGGTTTTTCTTCATGGCGGAAAACAGAGCGGCATTCTCCCGGGGATATACCCGGTCAATGCCGCAGCCCAGAATCCCCACAGTCCCCTTGTCCAGTGCAGCCCGATGGGCCTGGGCATCCACCCCTCTGGCCAGACCGGATACAATCACATACCGCTCTTTGAGGGCATTCACAACAGCAGTGGTATTCCGAAGAGCCTGCATCGTGGCATCCCGGCTGCCAACCACCGCTGCACAGGGTCTGTCCAGCAGGGAAAGATCTCCATGGTAGAACAGAATCCATGGCGGATACCGGAGTTTCCGGAAGCAGGCAGGATAATCGGGATCCAGAAATGTCACCCAGGGACTGCGGCTGATGACAGGCTCCACTGGCTCATGGCTGTGTATCGCCTGTGCGATGCGGGACCAGTCCCCCTGATGCCGCACTGCATAGCAGAGAATATCTGTAGATGTCGTCATACTGGTTATATTCGCTGTCTGCGTCAGTTTTTGCGAAAATTTCTTCACCCAATCCGGGCTTCCGCAGAACTCATCCGTATCAGTTCGGAAGAAACCAGTCAAACCTCCCGCTGTTTCCTGCACCTCTGCCGAAAGCCGCTCCAGCAAAAAAGGATCCCGCAGGATCCGTTCATTCATCATGTGAGACAGCAGTTCCTTTTTCCTCCCAGTCCACATCAAACAGCCGCTGCCCAAGCCGCATCACCGGTCCATAGGAACGGCGGTAAAACGGTTTCACACCCAGACGTTCCAGTGCTTCCAGATGAGCTTTTGTGGGGTAGCCTTTGTGCCGGGCAAGACCGTATCCGGGATACAGTGCATCCAGCTGCTTCATATAGCGGTCCCGGCTGACTTTGGCCAGAATGCTGGCTGCTGCGATGGACAGAGATTTCCGGTCCCCTTTCACTACTGCCTCCCAGGGTCTGGCAACATCCGGAAGTTTCATCGCATCCGTCAGAATCGTGTCACAATCCGCGGACAGAGCTATGGTTTCCATCGCCTGCTGCGTAGCCCGGTAAATGTTCTCCCGGTCTATGGTTTCCTCATCCACGAACAGAACCCGCACATACAGTGCATCCTCCAGGATCTGACGATACAGCCGTTCCCGTTTCTTCTCGCTGAGCTTCTTGGAATCGTAGATCTCCGGGTTTTCATAACCGGCAGGAAACACCACGCCGGCAACCGTAAGAGGCCCTGCTATGGGCCCCCTGCCGGCTTCATCCATTCCCAGGACCAGCTTCCCGGGATACTGATGCTCCAGAGGCTGTGCTATCTCAGGCCCCTGCCGCATCTTCGCTTCCTGTATTTTCTTCAGGCTTCTGCTCCTGCAGTTCTGCCGCCGGTTCATTCTGAGCAGGCTGCGGACGTTCCCAGGAAAGCCGTCCCATGCGGTCATCCCGGATATCCTGGACGAAGGACCGCATGGTCCTGGCCTCGTCTATGTCACCCTTCTGCAGCCATCCCCGCTTCCGGGCAATGGCTTCCAGTGTCTGCCAGGGGGTCTCCTGAATCTGAATGCCGTAATAGGATTCCAGCACCCGGGGATTTTCCTTCATCAGCTTCTCCGCTGCATACAATGCCAGATCGTCCATATGCACCACTTCATCCTTGACAGAACCCAGCAGCGCCAGATTCAGTCCCACCTGGGGATTCTCGAATTTCGGCCACAGCACACCCGGAGTATCCAGCAGTTCCAGGTCCTTTCCAAGGCCAATCCACTGAAGGCTCTTTGTCACTCCCGGGCGGTCTCCTGTTCTGGCTGCCTTGCGCTTTGCCAGGGTATTGATGAAAGTGGACTTGCCTACATTGGGGATTCCCGCCACCATGGCCCGCAGCGCTCTGGGCCGCATTCCCCTGCGCTTCTGTTTTTCAATCAGCGGCGCACACAGCATCCGGGCTTCCCGGACCAGAGCAGCCTTGTAGTTTTCCCGAATCAGATCCAGCGCCAGAACCCTTGTATTGTCTGTGCTGAGCTTCTTCACCCATTCTCTGGTGACCTCCGGGTCCGCCTTGTCGGTTTTCGACAGCAGAATCAGCCGGGGCTTGCCGGTACCGATTTTTCCCAGAAGCGGATTGGTGCTGGATTCCGGAATCCTGGCATCCCGTATCTCGATGATGAAATCCACTTTTTTCAGGTTTTCCTCCATCTGACGCCTGGCTTTGGCCATATGCCCCGGAAACCACTGGATTGTTCCTGCCTGCGGCATATCAGTGTCCTCCTATCTTGCTGAAGGGGTACAGGATCAGCACCCCGTCTCCGTAAATCTGCTCCCGGCTCACCGGTCCCACAGAGGGATCTCTGGAATCCTTGGAATGGGGGCGGTTGTCTCCCATGACCCAGTACTGGTCTTCCTGGAGTGTTACCGGTCCAAAATCGCTGGTGAAGGGACCATACTCTCTGCCATACACTTTCTGAATCTCATCCAGAATCTCCTGCTGGCTGTCCGGGTTCAGCCAGGCACTTTCATCCAGTGCTTCTCCATTGATATACACAGTCCCATCCCGGGCTTCCACTGTATCGCCAGGCAGCCCGATCACCCGCTTCACCCAGTGCGTGGTTTCCTGCTTTCCGTCACCATTCACATCATCTTCCATGGTGACCACCACCACATCTCCCCGTGCGGGGCTTCCGAACCGCAGCCCGATCAGATTGGTGAATCCGTATTCTCCATTCTGCAAGTTGGGATACATCGAGTCACCCACCACAGTGACCGGATGCGCCACAATATTCACAAACAAAAGAATCACGGCGGCGGTGATCACAAATACCTTGATGAATCCCCAGGCTTCCCTGATGAAAGATCCGTTCTCCTTCTCCGGCTTTTCACCTTTGGATGTCTTTCTTTCCTGATCCAACTTCGTACCTCCGTTTTCCATATATCAAAGACAAGTATAGCAGAATACCCGGTGAGCGGGCTGCACCGGTTTTCCTCCCCCGGATGACTGATCCGCATCCACAGACATGAAAAAGGATGGAAAACGGCACACTTTGCCATCATCCATCCTCTTTTTGGCAATTCTACTTGCGGACTTCTTTCAGTCTTGCGCTCTTGCCGGAGCGGTTTCTCAGATAACGCAGCTTGTTGCGGCGAACCTTGCCCTGACGAACCACTTCGATTTTTTCCACGATCGGGCTGTGAATGGGGAACTTCCGTTCTACACCAATGCCGCTGGAAAGCTTGCGGACAGTAATGCTTTCGTTGATTCCGCCACCGACTTTTTCCGTGATGACACCTTCAAACACCTGAATACGGCTCTTTTCACCTTCATGGATACGGACAAAAACTTTGACTGTCTGACCGGAGCGCAGATCAGGAAGGTCTTTTTTCAGCTGAGTCTTTGTGACTTCATTGACCAGATTCATGTTCATGATTCATATCTCCTTTTCTCTTGCGGATGCGGCTTTTCAGACTCATGCACCGGACATCGTCCCTGCAGCGGAGCCGCGCATACCAGTGCATATTAACATTCCTCAGACGGCTCATCAAGACTTTCCAGAAATTTCCTGTCTTTTTCCGTCAGCCTTGCGGTTTCCAGCAAATCCGGACGCTGCTGTTTTGTCCTGATCAGGGACTGCTGCCGCCGCCATTCTTCAATGTTGGCATGATGCCCCGACAGAAGAATATCCGGCACGGTTTCCCCTTTGTAGTCATAGGGTCTTGTATACTGCGGATACTCCAGCAGTCCGTCCGAAAAGGAGTCACCGCCACTGGATTCATCTTTGATGGTTCCCGGCAGCAGGCGGAGAACGGCATCGCACATCACCTGCGCCGCCGGTTCACCGCCGGTCAGAACAAAATCCCCCAGAGACAGCTGCATATCCGCATGCCGCCGGATCCTTTCATCGAATCCTTCATAGTGACCGCAGATAAAAATCAGATGGTTCTTCACAGCCAGCTGGCGGGCTGTCTGCTGCGTAAAGGTTTTTCCCTGCGGGCTCAGAAGGATCACGGTGCTGTCTTCCGTCCGCACGGCTTCGAGTGCATCCAGCAGCGGCTGACACATCAGCACCATCCCGGCCCCCCCGCCGTAAGGGGAATCATCCACATGTCCGTGCTTCTGCTTTGTATACGGGCGGAAGTCCACCGCTTCGAATTCAAATAGCCCGGCTTCCCTGGCTCTGGAGATGATGCTCGTGTTCAGAAATGCATCAAAGTACTCCGGAAACAGAGTCAGTACCGTGATTTTCATCTCAGTCCATCCATTTCCCGGATCACGATCCTCTTTCCAGGCACATCCACTTCCTCGATGAAAGCATCCACAAAAGGAACCAGAAACCGGGATTTGCCTTTCGTGACCCGCAGAACAAGCTGCGCCCCTGTTTCCAGCAGATCCGTCACCTGACCCAGCTCTTCGCCTTCGGTATTGAACACTGTGCTGTGCGCCAGCTGGTGATAATAGTATTCTCCTTCGCCAGGATCACCCAGCTCCTCCTCGGACAATTCCAGAACCCGGTTTTTCAGAGCCTGGGCTTTTTCCACCGTATCAATGCCATCGAAACAGGCGTATCCGAATCCCTTCTGCAGACGGAATTTCGCCAGTCTGAGCTTCTGTCCATCGTCCAGTGTGAAAACTGTCCCCGGCGCAAACCGGGCAGCAGGATCGTCTGTATGCAGATACAGCTTGCATTCTCCTTTCAGAGCGTGTGTGTTGATGATGGTCGCAATGCGGATCATATCAGGTTCCTCCTGTTCTCTCTGATCTGGCCTGCAGCCCTTCGGGCCATACTGCAGGCATTATACGAAAAAAGGATGCCAAGCATCCTAATAAGCCTCAAATTTCACAGATACGTGCTTGCGGGTATCCCGGGCGGCGATGGACATCATCTGCCGCAGGCTGGAGGCCATAAGCCCTTTCCGGCCGATCAGTCTGGCTACATCCTCACTGGCGGCATAGACATACAGAAGAATCTCGTTGTCATCCGCGCTGGACATCTGCTTGACGGACAGAGTGGAAGCTTTGTCCACCAGCGGCAGGCAGAGATCGTACAGGGTTTTTTCCAGATCAGCCATTTCTTTATTTGGCCAGCTTGCTTTCTGCAAACTCCTTCATGATGCCCTGCTTGCGCAGAATGGAACGAACAGTTTCCGTGGGCTGTGCACCGTTGTTGAGCCATTTCAGGGCTTTTTCCTTGTCCACAGTGACTTCAGTTACTTCCGGAACCGGGTTGTAGGTGCCGATTTCCTCGATGAAACGGCCATCCCGGGGAGCGCGGCTGTCAGCAGCGACAATACGGTAGAAAGGCTGGCCTTTCTTACCCATTCTTTTCAGACGAAGTTTTACCATGATTCATTACCTCTCATATTCTTTTCGATACTGCGAAAGTCTACCACTGAATCCGGACGACTGTCAAGCTTTTTTCCTTGACACGGGTCTTTCACAGTTCCATCTGAACATATCTCAGATTGGAATTTTTAATAAT
>NZ_CAJUPA010000055.1 GCF_910588395.1 uncultured Faecalibaculum sp.
ATTCAGAAACTTTAGAGGTGCTCAGCGACCTCAACAATATTCGGATATTCTTTTTAATATGGGCAATTAACGTCGCTTACGTTTCAGCGCCTGGATGCATCCTCTGCCGGGCACACGCAAAAGGGGGAGAACAGTGATGCTCTCCCCCTTTCAGGATTTCATGGATAAAAGCTGATTTCACTCAGCCGGACTGTGCTTCAGTCCCGGATTACGACCGTCTCTGCCGGCGGCGTCTGCGGCTGCCAGCCACTGCCAGCCCGGCGATGCCTGCCGCAGCCCCGAGACCCAGCAGCGTCCAGGTCAGCACACCTGTACCGGTGGCTGTGGGAGTGCTGGCTCCAGGGTGAGGCCTGCCATTGGTGGAAGAAACAGGAACTCTGCCGGGATCCTTGCGTACTTCCACTTCATTGGACGGAGTCTCGTGGTCCGGTCCTTCCGGATCGTTCTGATACGTCAGTTTCGCGACATTCTTCCAGGTTCCGGCAGCGTTGTCCATGGGCAGTCTGGCCTGGAACTGCAGGGTGACAGAAGCACCCGGTTCCAGTGTCTCCAGCGACCAGGTCAGTCTGCCGTTTTCATATACAGCCTCGTGACTGGCAGAGCCTTCCACATAACGCAGACCCACAGGAACCACATCGGTGACTGTAACGCCTTCAGCTGCTGCTTTACCCACATTCCGGACTGTCAGCGCGTAGGTCACCACATCACCGGCTTTGCCTTTGAGCAGGTTGCTGGTGAAGGTGCCGCTGTTCAGCGCCTGCGTCTTGTCAATGAGCAGTTTCGGTCCTTCTTCGGGAATCTCCACAATGTCCACCGGGTTGGAAGGTTCTTCTCTGGGGTCCTCGTCTTCCTCGTTGTCCGGGTTGTTCGGATAGGAGGTATAGGCGATGTTGCGCCAGGTTCCCTGCTGAACCGGTACGAGAACCTTGAAGGAAACCGTCCGTGTTTCGCCTTTCTCCAGATCGCCCAGCTTCCAGGTGATGACACCGTTTTTCACAGTGCCCTTGTCGGAAATTGAACCTTCCACCAGTGTCAGCCCTTCCGGAATGGCGTCTGTGACGCGGACATCTTCGGCTTTCGCCTGTCCGTCGTTGGTCACAGTCACGTAATACGTAACGATGTCCTCTCCGTTGACTTCCATCAGGTCCTTTGTCCGCTCGCCGTCGGCCACCTGCTGTTCCTTTTCAATCACCAGATGCGGTACATCGGTGCGGGATTCCACTTCGTTGGAGGGAATGGGATCATCCGGATCCTCCCGGTTGGAGTAGGTGGTGCTGGCAGCATTGATCCAGGTTGTGGCTTCTTTCACCTGCGGCACTCTGACTTTGAAGGTCACAGTTTTTTCTGCACCGGGATCCATGGTGCCCACATTCCAGGTGATGACACCGTTTTCGGCTTTGCCGCCGTCAGAGATGGAGCCTTCAATCAGTTCCAGACCTTCCGGTACCGGATCTTTGATGACTACATCCTGTGCAGCGGATTTTCCGGTGCTGGTCACAGTCAGCGCATAGGTGATGGTATCCCCGGCTTCCACCAGGATCGGTGTGGCTGGTTCTTCATCGTTTCGCCGCTGGGACTTGACGATGGACAGAGCCGGCACATCCGCTTCAATCTCCACTTTGTTGGAGGGAACCGGTGTTTTCGGATCTTTGGGATCCTCCGGATTCTCCGGGTTGTTGTCATAGACAGCAGCTGCCACATTGCGCCAGGTGGTGGCTTCACTGATCTTGTTCAGCTTCACCTGGAACGTGACGGATTTCGCGTGCGCTTCTCCGGGTTCAATGTTACCCAGCTTCCAGGTGATCACATTGCCGGAACGGGTACCGCCATCTGAGATAGAGCCCTCCACCAGCGTTGTACCGGCGGGGATTTCATCGGTGATGATGACATTTTCCGCTTTGTATTCACCAGTGTTGGAGGCTTTCAGGGTATAGGTCACGATTTCCTCTTTGGCCTGTCCTGTCAGCTTGTCCTTGGTGGGTGCCATGTCTTCAAAGTTCTGGAATTTCTCCAGTTTCAGTTCCGGTGCTTTGGCTTCTGAGTCCACCGGGTTGGATGGTGTGGCATCATCCGGATCCTGCGGGTTGGTGACCGTGGCAACGTTGGTCCATTTGGTGGAGCCGGTTACCACAGGCACTTTCACCTGGAAGGAAACAAATCTGGATTCTCCGGCTTTCATCGTGCCCAGGTTCCACACAATGGTTCCATCTGCATAGTGGTTGCCGCCCTCGGAAACAGATCCGCTGACAACCGCAAGCGGTGCCTCCGGTGTGCCGATGGGCACTGTATCCTGCACGACCACATTGGGTACATCCGCCTTGCTGGGGTTTGTGACCGTCATACGGTAGGTGATGATGTCGCCAGGTTTGGCGGAGAGAAGCTCTGTTGTGAAGTCTTTCTCTTCACTGCTGTTGAGTGCCTGTTCCTTGTGGATGGTCAGAGCGGGAACGTCGGTTTCCACTGTGACTTCGTTGGAAGGAACTTCCGGTGTTTCCTTTGTGGGATCCCTTGGATCCTGATGTTTCACCGTCGCCTGGTTGGTCCACTGTGTGGCTGTCTTGACTGTCGGAACCGTAACTGCGAAACGCACATTTGCGCTTTCGCCGGCTTTCAGTTCCGGCAGCGTCCAGGTCAGCGTCTGCGTCTTCCTGTCGAAAGCTCCATCGTCATACACCTGCAGGAATTCCAGCTGTGTACCATCGGCAGCTTTCGGAATCACATCAGTGATGATCACATTTTTCGCTGCAGCATCCCCGTCATTGGTTACAGTCAGCCGATAGATTACCTTGCTGACGGCTTCTGTCAGAACAGGCTGTTCATTCTCGCTGAAGTCAGATGTGGAAACCGCACCCGGCTTGTTCACAGACTGCGCCTTGCGGATGGTCACGTTCGGCAGTGCGGGTTCGGTCTCAATGGTCACCTCTTCGGATTCCAGCGGATCATCCGGGTTGTTGGAGTAGTTGGCTGCAGCAATATTGGTCCAGCTTGTGGCTGTCTCCACCTTCGGAACCTGCACCGTCCAGCGGACAGTTACCGTGGTTCTTGGGGCTACATCACCGATGTTCCAGGTCAGCGTTTTCGTCTTTTCATCATAGGAAGCGCCTCCGGAGTTGATCAGCTGCAGCTGTGCAGCCAGATCACCGCCTTTGTTCACTTCGGGAATCACATCCGTGATCACCACATTCCGGGCTGCGGCAGTTGCGGTCTCAGGGGCAGTAACACGCAGATAGTAGGTTACCAGATCGCCGGCTTTCACAGGCACGGTTTCTGTTGTTTCCTCACCGCCTTGGATACTCTGTGTCTTGTGCAGTTCCAGACCGGGGGTGCCTTTGAATTCGTTGGTGAAGGTGAAGGCATTCGCCTGATCTGTGCCATTGGAGTAGGCAATATCCGTAACTTTGACTCCGGTAACCTGTCCGCTGGTCATGACATTCTCCACCGTCACTGTAGCCATCCATTCATCCTGGGAATAGACAACGCCGTTGATATCGTTGTTGATCTCCGTGATTTTGTAGACATAGATGCCTGCCCGGTTGAACTCGATGGAGCCGAACCGGATTTCACCAATCTCATTGCTGCTGACGATTGTCTCTGCCGGCATGGGCATTTCTTCCGGCTTCAGAGCCATCTTTCTGCCCATGGTTTTCCGTGACATCACCACCTGCTGCGTGTCTGTCATGTCGGCTTCGCCTTCCGGCTCAGCTTCTGCAGGGGCTTCTTCCGGCTGCTGCTCTTCAGCTTCCGGTGTTTCCTCTGTGTCCGGTGTTTCCGTCTCTTCCTGACGCTCTTCTCTGGAGGAAGGAATCTGCGGTGTGTCTTCCACTTCCGCACTTACGCCTTCGATCTCGAACCGGAAGCTGTCCAGTCCAAGATTCGGATTCATGCCCGTATTGATCAGGGACTTGTAGCCAAGAATCTCTGCGGTGTCTGTTCCCAGTTTCACGTTGGTGAAAACTGCTTTCTGCGGTGCACCCTCGCTGATGCCGCCTTCGCTGTGGTGTTTTTCCACATTGAACCAGCCGGCTTCTGCCTTTTCGTCGATGGAATAGGTGGTACCGGCGGGCAGACCATAGATATAAGCTGTCTGACCACCACTCAGTTCCAGCGTGTCATCGTTGGTGACGCTCAGATCATTTTCGATGATGTTTCCCTGACTGTCCCGGATCACTGTTTTCCAGGCGCCGGTCAGGTCGTTGCCCTGCGCATCCTGGAACGACAGTGTGAATACGAATTTTTTGACCAGATCTGCATCGGTCAGTGTGGCACCGGTACCTGCGCTCACATTTTTGGTAATGCGCAGACCTGCATCGTTGGTGAAGAGTGTAGCTGCACTGTTCACACTTGGCGTAACGATGAAATCACCCGTCTTGTCGTCCCGGTCAACGGACACGTTCCAGACAGCATTGTGGTCATCATAGACGATAGAATCGTCTGTGCCCTTTTCTTCGCTGACTGTGACCTCATATTTACCTTCTTTGGTGAAGGCAATGGGATCAAAGGTGACATTTCCCTGGGCATCACTCTGTGCGGTGGTTTTCTCAGGCAGTGTGGCGCCTTCCGTATCTTTCATTTCCATCCGGAATGTGTAGCCTTCCGGACTGCCACCCAGTGTGTGTTTGTTCACATGAGGCGCCCAGTACGCTGTGGTGTTCCAGACATTGGTAATGGAAACAGTATCCAGTGTGGTACTGCCATCATACTCCATAATGGGTGCCAGTTCCTGATTGTCTGTTTCTGCCACTGTGACCTTCACAATGTGATCCTTGGTGTCATAGGTCATCTGCGGATCACTGCCCTGGATTTCCCGGACAATGTATTCCTTGTTTTCAACCGGCTCCACAAACTCGATGGGGTTGAAATACTTCTTCACAGAATTCTGCCCTTCTTCCCCCTGAATGGTGAGTGTCTGGAGCGGTTTCTCACCATTGTCGTCCTTTTCCAGAAGCTGGAACGCGAAGGTTTCATCCGGCCGCATCTGCCGGCCCTGGATGGTCTTGGTGACCGGAATGGCGACAGAAGCTTTCCGGTATATGTTTTTGAAGGCAATTCCCGTATCCTCTGTGGAAGTTCCATCATCTCTTGTGACAGTCAGCTGCGGAACCAGCTGATCGTAGCCCCGGTTATCTGTCTGTTTCTCAATCTTATATGTTGCCTTGAAGATTGTGGGATCCGTCACCATACCTGTAATCTCAGCTTTTTCCTGGATTGTATAGGTATAGGTTTTTCCCGCATCTTTGTCTGTGAAGGCGATCGGTCCAAATGTGCCTGTATACGTCGTGCTGCCATCATTGACGATCGTGATTTCTTTCTCCGCCGGCATGGGTGCATCTTCATCGTCACTGGAGATGATGAACTTGTAGATATCACCACCTGCAGCCTCACCTTCTACAGTTTTGGTAAAGCTGATTGCCTCCGATGCTGACAGGCTGTAGACGTTCTCAAAGGAGATAGCACCATCCGCGTTCTCAGCAGGTGTGTAAGGTTTGCCGTCCTTGGTCCAGGTGATTGTTGCTGCAAGGTTGTCCTTTTCATCCTTTCCTACCAGAACCGCTGCCTGATACGTAGTGCCGTCATAATCCAGATCGTTCAGATGCTGACCGCCACTTACTTCCGTGATGTTGAAAAGATAGGGAACCGTATCTATGTCGTCCTTTGTGAAGTGCATTTCCGGGAACAGAACCTCTGCATTCTTTTTCCCTTCTTCCACTGGAACTTCCACCATGAGCGCTTCATTACCCAGATAGGCTTTCGACTTGTCGTCTGCCCCTTCCAGCCGGAAGGCGAATGTTTCGCCGCCTGACAGGGCAGGGCGTCCGGTGATGGTCTTGTTCACTTTGATCTGAGCAGATGTGTTTGGCTGATAGGTGTTGGTATAGCTTACGGTAACAAAGGGCAGGTTGGTATCCGATATCTGACCGTCCGTATCCACAATTCCCTGGGCTGTGGAGGTTGACAGGAACGTCTGGTTGTTTACACCACCTGTCACCTCGATTTTCGACGGCAGATAGTTGCCGGTTTTCTGTTCTGTGACTGTATAAGCCGACTTGCGGGGAACGTTGTACAGCGTGACTGTATCGTACACTTTTGTATCCGCATTCCAGTTCAGCGTAACTGTATAACTGCCATCTTCTTCAGGCTGCAGGTCCGTTTCTTCCAGTCCGTTTCGCAGAACGCCCAGACTTCCAATGGAGCCTGTGAACCCTTCCGGTGCTTCCAGGTTTACCTTGAATGTGAAGGGTTCGGTCGTGGTCGGTGTGTCTTCCACTGCTTTGTTCAGTGTCAGTGCACCCTGCTGCTGAGCATTGATGTATTTGACGTAGTTTTCTTCCTGCGTTGTCCCCATCACGACTTTTCCGGGTTCAAAATCAGTTCCCAGCGTACTGGTTCCATCCTCATTCACTTTACCGCTGGCAAAGGTGGTTGTGATGTTGCCTTCCGTTTCCAGCTCCGTGATTTTGTACAGCGTCGCTGAAGGTGGATCGCCTGCTTCAGTATCTGTGATATCACCTTCGTCTGTGGCTTCCACCATCTGACCGGGCAATCCATAGATTTTCAGATACTGATTGTGTTTCAGCTTCATGACTTTGCCATGATAGACATAATCGTCATCGGTCTTGTCATCGGGATCACCCAAACTCGCTTTAACGAGTTTATCCTTACCGCCGTCAGCTGCCCGTTCCCAGATTTCATATTTGTACCGGTTGACCAGTGGCTTACAGTCATCAAACTGCTCCTTGACGTTGCTCACAGGCGTGCCATCCATCAGGTTCGGATATTTCAGATCAATCCGGAAAGAATACTCTTCATTGGAATCGAGGTTTCCCTTCACTTCTTTTTCCACCTGAATCATACCAGTGTACTCCATGTCTCTGGTAGTCAGTGATTCGAATGGCACTGTAAACCGCATGTAACAGGAGGAACCGGAAGCCCCACGTTCTGTGTAAAAATATGTCAGTCGAAAATATCTTGGTTTTTGCGGGTTTCCATTTGCATCCGTATATTCAGTAGGCTTTCCGATATACTTCCAAAGGTTTACGTAAACACCCACAGATCGATGAACACCACCAACATCTGCGATTTTCTCAGTGCTTATAGCCTTGGCCTCAGGGCCAGGACCGTCGAGTTCCGTAAGATATACAAACAGGTCATCGTCTCCGTAGAAATAATAACGAAGCGGGCCAGAATATCCCGGATCCAGAACAAAATCAACGCTGGACTTCATTCCGAAATAGGAATTATGGTCATCTCCATCGTCGGACGTTGGGAATGTATCCCATTGACCTGTCCCATATTTTCGTTTTTTCTCATCAGATTTAGATCCGAACAGTAAGTCATGGCCATCTTGTGCATGGGAATCCGAACCGTCCAGCGGCCAGAAATTATTGGCGTATACATCTCCATTGGCAGAAAACTTTGTCAAGTCCCCTGTGGTCGGGCCAGTGTAATCTGATAAAAGACTTGTCTTTTTCCGATTTACATTTTGAAGAGCATACGTTCCTCCCACACGTTTGAAAGATAAATCATATTCCCCATCTACATAGCTTTTCTTTCCTATGACTCTATTTTTTCCCTCCGAATCTTTATCATATTTCGAGAACAAATCAGGAGCATCTACATCCTTATTCCAAATTAAGTCTCCGCTTTCAGTTAGAGTGTCTGATACCAGACCAAAGACAGATCCGTTTCCTCTTTTTACCACTCCTCTATTCGTAGCATTAAACTTGTTTATGTTATTTGATACTCCGTCAATATTTACGGTCTGATCCTGAAGTCCAGTTCCAGCATTACTGTTTCCGAATGCCAGTTTTGCCTTTCCCTCAGCTGGATCGGATTTGTAGTTGGCAGTATTATTGATCCCTTGCTGCTTAGTATTTGCATACCATACCTTCGAAGGGTCCTTGGCCTGGTTTGTTGTTGGCTGCGCTTCTCCAGCCGGAAGCCCCTGTGCATCGGATCCCGTAATTTGTCCATCTGTAATATCGTAATCAAAGAAGTCTGCTTCTACGTCTGTTGTTCCATCTGTAGGCTCAAATACAAACCGAATCGTTGTATTTTTTGATACTGGAATTACAAGACGTTCATCCGCTCCGGTCCCATAATGGGTTGGAATGGGTCTGTTTTTATCATCCCTGTTTAACCCCTGTTTTGTATCAGCATCTATGTAATCTGGATTATTTGTAAATGTCACCCGTGAGGGGTCGTGCTCCAATACATCTTTGCTTACAACCTCACCATTAACAGTCTCCTCCAAGCTGCCAACGACTTTTTCTTTACCATCCTTCAAAGGGACTGATTCTCTTCTGAATTTCGCTTCAATTTCTTCCGACTTCGTATTCGAATAGTATTTTTGTTCTCCATTAAAAAGCTCATCATTATATTCAGGCTTGGATACCCATATTTCGCTGAGTGTATAATTCTTGTTTTCGCTTCCATTGGAATCATATAGACGATTCATATACTGAATTTGCGGCTTATCCAGATAATTTACCTTTTCATCCAGAAACAGTTGCTTTAAACGGATATGACTGGAAAATTTACCATCACCATTTAGAACAACTCCATATTTTGGCTCAAAGTCTTTGCCGTTTGTAGGAGTGGCAGAACTTCTTCTTTCGTTGTTATAAATGGGTAAAACAGTCCCGTTATCTGTACTTATCTTGTAAGGTGAAACCCAAGGCTCCCCTTCCCAGTCATTTCTTGTCCGCTCGTAATATTCCACACCATGGTACTCTACCGGTGGGTTTCCTGTCTGTGTATTCCCTGTTGGCTCCACCATCTCTCCGACAGACACAGCCGAAAAGTACAGATAATGCTGGATGTTAATTCTTGGATTTACATTTTCGTCCTGTGCTGCCTGTACAGCCATGGGATTTGCGGTCACCAGTGTGGTCACCACAACAGCGGCAGCCGCCAGAGAACCAATCAGCTTCTTTGGCAGCTTCCGCAGTTTTCCACGTATATGTTCCGTGTACTGCTTCATAATCTTTCCTTTCTTTCCTTTGCGGGCACAACCCGCTGTATTTCACGGAAGAGCTGACAGGATCCCCTGCTTCCTGCCTGAACCATCAGCTCATCCCCTTCCGCAAAACATCATTCTTTTCCCGGAAAGTCTGTGACTTTCCGGTTTTCTTCACCAGGCGCATCGTTCTGCCGGCACCTGATTCAGTTTCTGGATATTCCCTTTCAGTCCCCTTTTACGTGCAGCGGGCTGTATTCCGGCTTTCTGCGGCTTAACTCCATTTCAGAACGGCGGATTCACAGCTTCTCAAACAAAACGGCGTTTGCTAGAGAATCGGGTTTTAAAATAAATTTTAGCTTACGTATTTGACCGTTATGATCCCACTTTCGTGTGATCACAACCCGGCTGTCTGAAAACCGGTCTCAGGCCTGGCCCATCTCCCTTGTCCAGCGCAGGAACGTCGTATGAGACACATTCAGTGCCTCTCCGGCTTCCCGGCTGTTCAGCTTCCCGTTGCAGTAGTCGTCATAGACTTCCGAAAAATTGACAGGCAGCTGCATGGGCTTGCGCCCGGGATTCAGCCCGCCTTTGGAACTGGATGAACTTCTCATCTGCCTGGCCCCCAGCTGCTGCTGCGAGTAGGAGATGTACTTCAGAAATTCTCCGAAGAGATCCGAATGGTTCCGCAAAGCCGGGCAGTCCAGAATCCAGACTGTCACCCCTTTGTCCTGCAGCTTCTGCCATTTCTCGCTGATCTGCGGCAGGCTGTATCCCAGATCGGACAGCGTCGGGATGTTCAGACGGTCCCCGGGTTCCACTACCGTAAGCAGCCGTTCAAATTCCGGATACTCTGATTCACCCCGGGCATCAGCGAATACAGAATCTTTCAGCTCTGACGGGAGTTTGTCTGCTTTCGCTGTCAGCATGTAACTGTATTCCATATGTTTCCTCCTTTTCTAAAGTTAAAAATCCGTCATTGTATACCTTGGGAGACTTGTAAGAAATTACGGAAATCGCTGAATGAATTGCCATCCAGGCATTGTTTTCTATGATAAAATTCATTTACTTGAGAAAACTGCGAATGGAAAATATGTTTTTGAAAGTATACTTTCAGAGACACTTTTTGGATCGTACCTCAGCAGACTTCTCATTCCACCTGGAACAGAAAGAAAATAAAACGCCGATTGCTGGAGTTTTGCCTCCGCACTCGGCGTTTCTTTGTCTATTTGTCCTGTAGTCTTTATAACTTTTATTTTCTCAATTGAACAGATTATCGTTTGCCTTCACAATTTTATGTCTTAACCTCCGGCGGATTAAACAGATTTTCCATCATAGGAGCACTTGCAGCCAGAAAAGTGACATTGAATGCCTCCTGATGACGCCTGTATGCAGGCGGATCATTGCTGTTGGGTCTGTTTCTGCCGTCTGTCCATCAGGACTCTCCCATCTCCCGGGCCCAGCGCAGGAACGTGGTATGAGATACATTCAGTGCCTCTCCGGCTTCCCGGCTGTTCAGCCTGCCGTTGCAGTAGTCGTCATAGACCTCCGAAAAGTTGGCAGGCAGCTGCATCGGTTTGCGTCCCGGATTCAGACCGCTTTTGGAACCGGCAGAGTTCCTCGCCGATCTGGTTCCCAGCTGCTGCTGGGTATAGGAGATATACTTCAGAAATTCTCCGAAAAGATCCGAGTGATCCCACAAAACCGGGCAGTCCAGAATCCAGACCGTGACCCCTTTATCCTGCAGTTTCTGCCATTTCCCGCTGATCTCCGGCAGGCTGTTTCCCAGATCCGACAGTGTCGGTATGTTCAGCCGGTCCTCTGGCCGGACCACCGCCAGCAGCCGTTCAAATTCCGGATACCCGATTTCTCCCCGGGTATCCGCGAAGACAGAATCCTTCAATTCTGACGGGAGCTGCCCGGCTCTGGTTGTCAGCATATAACTGTATTCCATGTTTCCTCCTTTTCTGCGTGCAGAATCCATCATTGTATACTTCCAAAAACAAATTTTCTGTTTCCGGATATTTCAAGCAAATGAATTTTATCACATAAAACAAGGGGAATGCTGTCATTGCTTCATCGGTTTTCGTGAATTCTTACAAGTCTCCCAATGTATACTTTCAAAGACATTTTTTGGACCATCATTCACGAAAACTGTCATTCCATCCGGAACAGAAAGAAAACAGAACGCCGATTGCTGATTTTACCGTACTGCAATCGGCGTTTTTGCATCTGTGTTCCATCTTGTCGGCGCTTTTGGTTTCTTGATAGACTACCAAGCTCAGTTAATGGCTTATCACACATAAATAGCGCC
>NZ_CAJUPA010000056.1 GCF_910588395.1 uncultured Faecalibaculum sp.
TATTATTAAAAATTCCAATCTGAGATATGTTCAGATGGAACTGTGAAAGACCCGGGATATCGTACCATGGGCGGTCTGTTTTTCAGAGCCGGGTCCCTGGCTTCGGGAGACACAGGATGATGGTTTTTGTTTCTTCGGGATTGCCCGGACTGATTTTTTCTGTTACCATTACAAGGCACTTACTTTGGGCACGCATGAGGCTCAAGGCGGAAGGAGGACAAGCGTATGAAAAAGGGAATCCACCCCGATTACCACAAGGTTAAAGTCGTATGCACGTCCTGCGGGGCAGAATTTGAATCCGGTAGTACGGTAAAGGGCGATGAACTGCGTGTAGATACCTGCAGCAACTGCCACCCGTTCTTCACTGGACGTCAGAGATTTGCCGCTGCGCAGGGACGTATCGAGAAGTTTAACCGGAAGTACGGACTCAAGAACGAAGAATAGCAGGAAACGGCGTCATGCCGTTTTTTTCTATATCATGGTAATGTACAGAATGACGGCTGCATCACATGCAGGCAGTGGCTGCCATTGGAAAGCAGAGGTATGAATCATGAAAACTGCAGAGAGAATGGACTGCTTCAAACGTCCGGCATTTGCCGATGTAAAGGCATATGCGGCTCCGGGCGCCATAGATTTCACACTGGGTTCTCCGGATATCGCGCCGGAACCTTCCATCATGAAGGCAATTCAGGAGGCGGCGGGAATACCCGGCAACTACCGGTATGCAGTCAAAGGGCTGCCGGCTCTGGTGGAGGCTGTGCGTGTCTGGTATGAAAAACGGTATGACACTTTCCTGGATCCGGAGGAAATCTGCCTGCTGCAGGGCAGTCAGGAAGCGCTGGTGAATCTGCCGCTGGTATTCTGCAACCCGGGGGACGGGGTGCTGATCCCCAATCCCTATTATCCGGTGTACGAACAGGCGCCGCAGCTGGCTCAGGCCAGAGTTCTTTACATGCCGCTGCTGGCTGAAAACCAGTACCTGCCGGATCTGGATGCCATCAGTCCGGAGGATCGGAAGAATGCCAGGCTGCTGCTGGTGAGTTATCCCAACAATCCCACCGGTGCCACGGCCCCGGACTGGTTTTACGAAAAGCTGATCCGCTTCGCGCGGGAGAACGACATTCTGGTCATTCATGACAACGCCTATTCCGAACTGGTGTATGACGGAAAACCGGGAAAAAGCTTTCTTTCCTTTCCCGGAGCCCGGGAAGTCGGTGTGGAACTGAATTCGTTTTCCAAAACCTATGGCATGGCCGGGGCCAGACTGGGGGTCATGGCCGGCAACCGGGAAGCGGTGCAGGCGTACAGGGAGCTGAAATCCAATCTGGATTACGGCATTTTTCTCCCGGTGCAGTATGGAGGAATCGAAGCGCTGGAACATGGGGGTGCTGCCATTCCGGAGACCCGGAAGGAATATGAACGGCGGCGCAACTGTCTGATTGCAGAATTTGCCAAGGCCGGCTGGGTGATTCCACCCTGCAAAGCCACGATGTTTCTCTGGGCGCCTGTTCCCTCGGGCATGGATTCTGAAACCTTCGCCCGCCTGCTGGCGGAAAAAGCCGGTGTGCTGGTGACACCGGGAATCCGGTTCGGGTCTCAGGGGGAAGGGTTTGTCCGCATCGCCATGGTGCAGGATGAAGACATGATCCGCAAAGCCGCCGAACAGATCCGGGCTTCCGGGCTGTTTCGGCGCTGACAGAGGCTCACGGACCGGACGGCAGCACAGAACAACCGCCATATGCAAAAAGAGTGCCGTATCAGTCAGGCACTCTTTTTTGCGCAGTTCCAATGGAAAATCCGTTATTCCTGCATGTATTCTTCCGTGTACGTTTCATCGGTGTAGACAGGATCTGTGTATCCGGAATCGGGAATCTGATTCTCCGGTGCCGGTTCAGCGGCTGCCGGCAGACTCACCCCGGTGTCCAGACCATGAATGGAATCATAGTAAGCCTGAGCCAGGGCGGTGGAAATGGCATCCTGATTGGCCGGGTCACGCATCTGCATGGCTTCCGAGGGATTGGACAGAAAACCGGTTTCGAACAGCATGCTGGGAATCCCCAGCTGGTCGACCACAAAGATGCTGCCAATGTCGCTGGTCTGGCGGAAACCGAGAGAAGGACCCCAGTTGGCGGCAGTCAGATAATTGTCCAGATTCTGGCAGATCCGCTGGCTCACAGCATCATCCTGGCGGACAATCCCGAAATGGCCCTGCGCAGTGGTATCCTCCGCAGAATTGCAGTGAATGGCCAGATAATAATTGGCGCCGTAATTGATGGCCATGGCCACCCGGGCCTGCAGGTCCTCCGCTTCGTTGTCCGGCCAGGATACATTGTCATCGTACCGGGTGAAGATCACCTGAATGCCCGGATCGAGATTGTGCAGTTTTTCACCTGTCTGGAGCGCCAGTGCCAGCGCCACGTCCTTTTCCATGGTTCCATCCGCTGCCAGAGCACCGGAATCATAACCGCCGTGTCCCGGATCGATCATCACCGTGGCAGTTGGATTCTCCACAATATAGTTATGGGACTTCCAGATCTGTTCCGTGACAAACTGCGAGAGTCCCCAGACTGCCACACCGCCCAGCACAAGCCAGACAACCAGAATGGGCAGCCATTTCTTCTTTTTCATCGAATCTCTCCCCCTGTATGTTCCCATGATATAAAAAACCGGGGAATTTTCGCAAATTTCAGGCAGAATGGCGAATATAAATAGTATGGAGATACAGAGAAAACACAGAACGATCCGGGCGTCTGCCCGGAGAACCGCTTTGCCTGCAGGGGAAAGAGAATGTCCGGATCTGATCTGCCACCGCTGCGGAAACCGGGATATCCGGCTGTTTGGCTGGGACCGGGGCATTCCCTACTGCCGCCGCTGTGTGGCGTTCTCCCGTCTGGATGCAGGTCAGTCCATCCCGGTGCCGCATCTGAAACCGCCGGTATGGAACGGTCAGGTGCATCTGGAGTTCGAACTCACAGTGCATCAGAAACAGGTCTCGGACCAGATTCTGGGCTGGCTCCGGCAGGGAGAGCCGGTGTTCTGCTATGCCGCTGCCGGCGCCGGCAAGACAGAGATCACCTTTGCGTCCATTGACTGGTTTCTGAAACAGGGGAAGAAAGTGTGCTTTGCGATTTCCCGGCGCCAGGTGGTGCTGGAAATTGCTTCCCGTCTGCAGGCGGCGTTTCCCGGACTGGAGGTGGTGCCGGTGTGCGAGGGATTCACCTCCGTGACAGACGGAGATCTCATCGTGTGCACCACCCATCAGCTGTACCGGTATCCGGAAGCCTTTGACCTGCTGATTCTGGATGAGCTGGATGCCTTTCCCTACCGGGGCAATGCGCTGCTGGAGGAACTGGCCCGGCGCAGCTGCCGGGGTGTGAGACTGATGCTGTCGGCTACACCGGATGAAGACAGTCTCCGGGAAATCAGCGCCGGACGGATGCAGGCTGCCAGACTGTTCCGGCGGCCCCATGGCAAACTGCTGCCGGAACCGGTTTTTGTTCTGCTTCCGGTCTGGATGCAGGTGATCCGGCTGCTGTTTCTTCAGCGGCGGATGAGGGGGAAACAGATCCTGGTGTTTGTGCCCCGGATCCGGGATGGAAAGCGGCTGGCCAGGCTGCTGAAATGCCCCTGCATTCACAGTCAGAGCCCGGACAAAGACGACATCATGAACCGGTTCCGCCACCGGGACTTCGATGTTCTGGTATCCACCACGCTGCTGGAACGGGGAATCACGGTTCCTTCCGTTCAGGTGATCGTTCTCAAGGGCGACCACCCCGTTTTCACCATGGCCAGCCTGGTTCAGATATTCGGACGGGCAGGCCGGAGTTTTCATGACCCGGAAGGAGAGTGTCTGTGTCTGGCGGCTTCCATGAGCGATTCCATGAAACAATGCGCAGATTTGCTGCGCCGGATGAACGAATCTGTCTGTTCTGCCTGAATGAATATTCGCTGAACACCGATTTTACCCAGCTGCTGCTGGATGATGATTGTCTGTGTCCTGAATGCAGAAAAAACATCCATGTGCTGAACCGGACCTACCGGATTGACGGCCATAACGTGCATGTACTCTATGAATACAATGAATTCATGGAACAGCTGCTGTTTCAGTACAAGGAAGACCAGGATATCGCGCTGGCCGGACTGTTCCTTCATGGTCATCCCCGGCTGATCCGGCGGCTGAGAAAAAGACAGCTGGCAGCCCTGGCATCCTGGCCGGACAAAAATCTGGAACGGGGATTTGATCCGCTGACAGAAATGCTGCGGCCCTGGAACCTGGATCTGATTCATCCCTGGGAAAAGACGGCGGCGTTCAAACAGTCGGAAAACGACCCGGACAGCCGCCGCCAGGTCGCTCATCTCATCCGTCCTGCATCTCTGCAGCCCGGCAGGCAGGATGGCCGCCGGCTTCTGATACTGGATGATGTGATCACCACCGGTGCCACCCTTCAGGCACTGTTTGACCTGGCCCGGGATGAACGCTGTGAAGCCCTGGTGCTGGCAGCCCATCCGCTGTGGCTGGCAGCCCATGAAAAAGACAGGCGGGCTCATCCGGCTTTTTTCCGGTGATCCACGCCTGTCTGTCTGTAAACTGCCTCATAATCCGGAAGAATCATGTCTTCCACCATCCGGCCATACTGCCGGAAAAAGGGAAAGGCGCCATTGGTCATGATCCATTTCAGCGTCAGACCCAGGCTCAGGTTCTTCAGAGCCATGAACAGCTGCTCGGGATCGCTGGTGTTGCGGATCTGACCGGTTTCCTGCGCCAGGCGGATGGCTTCCACTGTGCGCTGTTTGCCCCCGGCACTGTACCGGGCTGTGATGGTGTGCTCGTGGAAGTTGAGAATCATGTAGCGGGAAAGAAGTGCGGGTCCCAGATCAATGGACCGGGAAGCGGTCATGGAAAGACCAATCCAGATCAGCCCCACATAGTCATTGGACGGCTGATGCTCATCCATGGCCTGCAGCAGGGCTTCCAGCGCTCCGTCGTAGTAATGACGGAGCGGTTCCTCCTTGCTGTTGACATATTTGTAGAATGTGGGCTTGGTGATCTGACAGGCATTGCAGATGTCCATGACGCTGGTTTTGTCGAACCCTTTTTCCCGGAACATGGTCAGGGTTGTATCCACGATCTGTTCCAGCCGTTTCCTGTTCATGCCTTCACTTCCTTTCCGGCACGGTCCTGATGCATGAACACAGCACCCAGATCCCGGCAGAAATCCTCCAGGATGTTGCAGCGGCCTTCATCCAGACACCAGTAGGCACCATATCCCAGACTCATTCCCACCCCCGCCTTGTACAGGGACTTAGGATCGGAGGGATTGCCGATCTGTCCGCATTCCTGGGCTTCCCGGATGAGATCCACCATCAGATCGGTGAAAGCCGGCACATCGTTGAAGGTGCCCATATATTCTTCCAGATTGGAAATGAACACCTGATTGTACAGATCCGGACCCAGATCGCAGGCGTGGCGCATGAACATCAGATATCCGTCCAGAATTTTCTGATAGCAGTCTGTTCCCTCCGGAATCCGGTACCAGTCGTCCGGAATGGCTTCCGCCATGGAGGAAAAGAAATAGCTCAGCAGGGTCTGCTTGCTGGCCAGATATTTGTAAAATGTGGGCTTTGTGATGTCACAGGCATCACAGATGTCCTGAACGGATACAGCCTCATAGCCTCGCTGCCGAAAGAGATCCAGGGATTTCTGAATGATCTCGTTCTTCAGTTTTCTTCGTTTCATGGATCGACTCCTTGTGGTTTACCCGGGTAAACCCTCCTCAACACATGTTTCAATTATAACCGAAATGTCACTGCTCCGGCATCTGAATGCTTCGTTCTTTGCGGGTTGATGCAGGAAAAAGAGGCACGTGTCATCCATGTCCGGACACCTTCAGGCAAACAGCCGCGAACAGGCCCGGCAGCCTTCGGGCAGACAGCCCCCGGGGGTTCGGGAAGCCGGCGCTGCAGCGGGGCTGGTCTATGGTATCATTGAGAAGATAGGGGGAAATTCAGAATGAGTCAATCAAAGCGGGACGATCGTCTGGACGCGCTGCTGGACAGTTTGTCCCAGGATACAGAGCTGGAACGGAAAATGGATGCTTTTTCCCATACCCGGGAAGAGGAGAAAGCCGGTACCGGACCGGTGCTGAGTGCCAGAGACAACAGAGAACCTGATACAGAGGACGAAGGGGACATTCCGGATTTTGCTTCCGGATTCTCCGGAGACACCATCGTCACGGACAGGCCGGTGGTGCAGGAACCGGAAGAGGCCGGAGGCACCATGGTCTTTGCCCCGAAGGAGATCGAAGACACCGCCAGCTCCCCGGAAAGCACCGTGGTGCTGGACAATGGAGAAATCGACAGCCTGATCGAGGAGGAAAAGGGGCCTTCTCTCAAGCGGGAACGGGTCAGCCGTTCAGGGGGACGCCAGAAGGAACACAAAAAAACAGACTGGCGGGCTGCGGGAATCATTGCCGCTGTCATTGCGGTCATTGCCCTGGGTGCCCTGCTCATTTTCGGCATCTCTCACGTGATGCAGAGCATGACTGCCGACAAGACAGAAGAAAAGGACACACAGGCGGATTTCGATGCGCTGAAAACCTGGGCACAGGGTCTGTCCGGCACATCGGGTACCGGCATCAAAAACTACGAAAGCCGCTGGAACAGACTGACGGACAAACAGAAACGGGAAATCAACGAAATTCTCCGGGACAGAACCGGAAAATCCTTTGATGAAATCCTGGCGGAGGAAAAAGCCGGCGAAAAGGCGGACAAGGACAACAACAATACGGAAGTCGCGGAACAGAAAGCCCGGCTGAAAGACCAGATTGCCCAGCTGCAGAGTCAGCTGGCCTCGGCGCAGGCAGAGTATGACAGCGCCCAGGGAAAAATCAATGATGCCCAGAGCCGGGTGGACAGCGCCAATGCCGCTCTGGCAGACGCCCAGAACACCTATGGTTCGGCTCAGCAGAGTGTTAATGATTTGTCGGCACAAATAAAGTCTCTTGAATTAAGCATGGATGATATAAATGCTCAATTAGATGAAGAGGAATCACCGATGACGCCCAAAGCACAGGAATTGATGGCTAAAATGAATGAATTGAAAGGTCAGAAGTCCTCTTTGGAATCCCAGCTTTCTACCGCTCAGTCCCAGATGGATCAGGCCTCCGGTGTGATCCAGGCGCGGGAGAATGATCTGGCTTCCGCCCAGGGCGCACTGGATGCCCTGGCGGGATCCACCGACAGTGCCCAGAGCCGCATTGATGACCTGAACAGTCAGATTGCCGCCCTGCAGTCCCAGCTGGATGCACTGAATTGAAAGAAGGAGAGGAATTTATGAGAAGCGCCATCATTCTGGCAGCCGGAAAGGGGACCCGGATGAAATCCGATTCCCCCAAAGTGCTGCATCCCATCATCGACCGGCCTATGCTGGGCTACATCGTGGATGGTCTGAAGGAAGCGGGAGCCAGCCGGATCGTGGTTGTGGCCGGCTACAGAGCCGATGAGGTCAGAAAGGCATTCCCGGATCTGGAATTTGCCATTCAGGAACCGCAGCTGGGCTCCGGACACGCGGCCATGCAGGCCACAGCCCTGGCACAGGAAACCGGCCTGACGCTGGTCATCAACGGAGACGGTCCCTGCATTCAGCCGGATACACTGAAAAAGCTGTACGAAGCGGCTGAAGGAAAGAGCCTGACGCTGCTGAGCTCGGTGCTGGAAGACGGCGCACATTACGGCCGGATTGTCCGGGACGAAAACGGCGGTGTGACAGCCATCGTGGAAGCGAAGGACTGCACGCCGGCGCAGCGGGAAATCCGGGAAGTGAATGCAGGCATGTACTGCTTTGACACACAGGATCTCTTTGAGGGGCTGAAAAAGCTGACACCGGACAATGCGCAGAATGAGTACTACATCACGGATCTGGTGAAGATCTTTGCGCAGGAAGGAAAAAGCGTGGATGCCATCGTCATCGATGATCCCGATGAGACTGCAGGAATCAATGATCCTGTCGAACTGGCCGCTGCCTGGTCTTGGCTGCAGCAGAAGATCTGTGAACGGCATATGAAAAACGGCGTTCAGATCTGCGATCCTGCCCGCACGGTGATCGGCAAGGATGTCGTCATTGGCCGGGATGTGCTGATTGAACCGGATGTGACGATCCTGGGCAGCAGCATCATCGGCGACGGGGCGCGGATTCTGGCAGGAACCCGGCTGGAGAATGCGGTTATTGGAAAAAGAGCCTGCATCGATGCCTGCAGAGGGTATAATGTTACAGTGCCTGATGATGCACAGGCAGGTCCGTTCGCGGTCCTGAAAAACGAGTAATGATTTAATAGGAGTTCAGGAAATTTCATGGAAAACACAATTGTATTTGCACTCTCTTCCAGCAAGGAGCTGGCGAATCAGGTCTGCGAGATTCTGGGACAGGAACCTGGCAAAGTCACAGTGAATCACTTTGCGGATGGCGAGATCCTGGTGGAGCTGGGCGAGTCGGTCCGGGGCAAGGATGTGTACTTCATTCAGTCCACCAACAATCCGGTCAACGACAACCTCATGGAACTGCTGATCGGCATTGATGCGGCCAAGCGTGCTTCCGCCAGAACCATCAATGCAGTGATTCCGTATTTCGGCTATGCCAGACAGGACCGCAAGGCAAAACCCCGGCAGCCGATCACGTCAAAGCTTGTGGCCAGTCTGCTGGAACAGGCAGGCGCAGACCGTGTCATCACCATGGACCTGCACGCCACACAGATTCAGGGGTTCTTCGATGTACCGGCAGATGACATCACGACGCTGACACTGGTGGGAGAATACCTGAAGGAAAAGGAAACCGGCAAGGATCTGGTTGTCGTATCCCCCGACCACGGCGGTGTGGTCCGGGCAAGACGCCTGGCCGAACAGCTGGATGCGCCCATTGCCATCATTGACAAGCGCCGGCCCAAACCCAATGTGGCGGAAGCCATGAACCTGATCGGAGATGTGAACGGCAAGACAGCCATCATCATCGACGATATGGTGGATACAGCCGGCACGCTGACCTCGGGCATCAAAATGCTCCGGGACAAAGGCGCCACCAAAGTGTATGCAGCCTGTGCTCATGGTATTCTTTCCGGTCCGGCCATTGACCGGCTGAAAGCCGCAGATCTGGAGGAATTCATCTGCACGAATACCATTGACCAGACCGAAAAACGGGATCTGTATGAAGAAATGACCGTCATTTCCGTGGCACCGCTGCTGGCTGCCACGATCCAGGCCATTGAAACCAACGCGCCTCTGTCCCTGGCTCTGAATTCAGCCGTGGAAGAGTCCGAGGAATCCATCAAGGAACTTTGTCACAAGCATGATCATTAACCTGACCGCCGGCTGGCGGAAACAGGAAAAAGCCGGTTCTCACCAGCCGGTCATGACTGGTCATGTACGAAAAAACTGCGGACGCCCTCCGCAGTTTTTCAGGTTTTCAGCCGTTCGGTCTGCCGTTTGCATTCGTCAGAACTCGTCAGAGCGTCTGACCGCTGTCAGCAGATTCGGGTGCCCGGAACAGACGGTCAAAGTTTGCCTGAATCTGCGCCGCCAGCTCCAGTTCATCCATGTCCTTGAGCCCGGCAATCTTCTGCTCGGTATACATGACGTAGGCAGGCTCATTCCGCTTCCCCCGCATGGGCACCGGTGCCAGATAGGGAGAATCGGTTTCTGTCAGGATCCGGTCCGGCGGACAGGCTTTTACGCATTCCGGTCCGTGTTTCGCGTTTTTGAAAGTCACAGGCCCGGCAAAGGAAATCAGGGAATCCAGCTTCAGAGCTTCCTGCATCACTTCCGGAGACCCGGAGAAACAGTGAAAGATGATGGGAGTGCGGGCTTTTTCCCGCAGCATCATCAGGGTATCCTGACTGGCGTCCCGCATATGGATCGCCACGGGCAGACCGTACCTGGCCGCCATCTCCAGCTGAGTGGAAAACAGGTCTTTCTGCACCTGTCGTGCCGGTGTCGGCCAGTGATAGTCCAGTCCGATTTCCCCCAGCACATCCACGTGGCCCGAAGCCAGTGCATTGTCCAGAAACGCCAGACGCTCTTTGGTGACTTCATCCGCGTCACCGGGATAAAAACCAAAGGCAATCCGGAAACGCTCCGGATCCCGCCGGCGGATTGCCAGAGCCCGAAGGTATTCGGTTTCATTTGTGCAGACAATCATGACTCTGGAAACTTCGGACATTCTCTCCAGCACCTTGTCCAGGTCAGGGTATAATTCATCACAGGTGATGTGGCAGTGGCTGTCAGTGTACATGCAATTCCTCCGGAACAGAACAGTCTGTTTCCGTCATGATACGCACAAACGCATCTGTCTGACAACGATTTGCCGCAGTCCCTGAACACAGTACGGAAGAAGGAGAACCTGTGAAGGATACAATCACACTGCATGTCAGCGCCCAGGCGCTGTTTGACATCATGAAAAAATCGCTGATCCTGGAAACCGGGGAAAAGAAGCCGGATATCCGGCCGGGATACAGCTGGTCAAAGAAAACCGGCCCCCGCCGCACCCGGGTGACGATTACGGAATGGAAAGAACCGGCGGTGTACGCTGCCCGCTTTGTCACAGACGGCAAAACCCTGCATGTGCGCTATGACCTGGAACCGGCGGGAAAGGACCAGGTTCGTGTCACTTACAGCCATGAACTGGAAGGGACCGGCTTTCTGGTCCGGCGAAAGGAAAAAGCTGCTGTCAGACAGGCACTGACTCTGCTCAGGAATGTGGAAACCGCGATCCTGCGTCAGCAGGAAAGCACAGACCAGGTGGCTTCCTGATTCAGTCCCGCAAACAGTCAGACCCCGCAGACGCAGACATACCTGCAGGATACCTCCCGCAGGAAGGACGGACTGCCGGCAAGCCGAAAACCCGGAGACTGCCCCTGTTCTGAACAGGTCAGAGCAGGCAGTCTCCGGGTTTTTCTGTTTTCTGTAAGCGACGTTAATTGCCCATATTAAAAACAGGACTGAGTCCCAGTACCATCAT
>NZ_CAJUPA010000057.1 GCF_910588395.1 uncultured Faecalibaculum sp.
CGGTGGTGTGAGAGGGAGGGGCAGCACTAACCTGTTCCTCTCTACTCGATTTCATCGTTATAATACATCATTCTTCGCAACGTTCAGTTGCGAAAAAGGCAGCCTCCACAGCTGCCTTTGATTCTATTACCTGTTAATTCTGCCGGTGTTAGTCTGCTTTCGGCCCGCCATTTCTGTTTCCGGGCATTTCCGGCGGTTGTTCACCCATCATTCCCGGTTGCATTTCGCCCATATCTCCCGGATTTTCAGGCTGCATGCCTTTCATCCCACCAGGACCGCCCATGGAAGATACAGTTCCCAGTGTGGAGGTGCCTTCTTCCAGCGTCACCTCTCCCAGACTCTCACCGTTCACAAACACTGTGACAGTATCCCCGGCTTTCATTTCCGGGGAAGAGAGAAACAGCACCACAGATCCCCGGCTCACTCCATCACTGGACAGATTTCCTTCCAGAATGGTTTTTCCGGCTTTTTCCACCCGGACATTGCCGATACCGGCGGCTTCCGCCATCAGCAGCGGCTGACTGGCTTCTGTGGGATACGTTCCCATGGAGCCTGCAGCCACAATGGTTCCGCCGCTGATTACAAAGGATGTGTTGTCCACATCAAATGCAGTCTCTGGTGTCTGCAATGCCAGAGCGTGAATGGTTCCGCCTGATACTGTCAGAGATCCATTGGAATCCACCGCGTCATTGGTCTGCGAAACCAGATCCAGTGTTCCGCCGGAGATGTTCAGACTGTTGCTGGCATTGAGACAGTCATCCGCAGACTGAATGTCATAGGTCCCGTCCTGAATGGCCAGGACATCCTTGGATTCGATTCCTTCACTGGCGGCTTTGATGCGGTAAGTACCGCCGGTGAATGTGGCAGTATCGTTCACATGGATTCCATCCTGCAGAGCGTCAATGGTCAGGTTTCCGTTGAACACGGCGCTGTCTTTGGCTTTGATGCCATGTCCATATCCTGTGGATACAGTCAGGGTACCCTCTCCCTGAATGGACAGATCCGCTTTGGAATAGACAGCTGCGTTCAAAGCCTCGTATTCGAAGGTGTCGCCGCAGGAAATGGCATTATCACCCCTGAGCTCCAGAGAGAGGGATTCGGCTTGTTTCACATAGATCCCGGGACCGGTGTCATTGTTCAGCGTCACACCATCCAGCACCAGTGTGACGTCTTCTCCTTTGGCATCCACCACCACCATTTTTCCGGAACCGGAAAGGGTGCACGTGCCGCCTTTGGTGATTTTGACGGTGTTGCCGGACAGTTCTGCAGAACCGGATTCGATTGTGTCTCCGTTTATGTCAATGGCATCGTCCATGGAGTCTGCATCCTCTGCGGAATCTGTCTGCCAGGCTGTATCTGTATCCTTCCGATGCTCCTGCTGCATCTGTCTGTCAGAATCAGCCGGGCTGTCTGTGGAGTCTGCACTGCATCCCGAAAGCAGCACGCTGCCTGTGAGCAGCAGTGCGGCAGTATACATAGTCAGTTTGTTCATGAACCTGTTACTCCTTTCTGTGGAAACCGGATTACAGGGAAAGCTGAGAAGAACCTTCGCAAAGCTGCACATTCAGATTGTGGTTGATTCGGCGGATCTCCTCAATCATCCGGGCATTCTGGCTCAGATCCGGCAGCAGCGAGTATTCCAGTTCATACATGGTTCCCATATTCATCGACCGCACTTTTTCCAGCCGGACGGATTTGCCGAACTGCTGGAGGGTGCGGGTATAGGGCTCGAAGCTTTCCGTGTCTTCCGGAATCAGGATACGTACGGTCCAGGACCCGGTGATCCGCTGGACCAGACCGGCTGCTGCAGCCAGGACCAGTCCCAGAACAAATGTGACGGCCACGGCTGCCAGAATGTATCCGGTGCTGAACAGCAGGCCGGAAACCATGCCGAGAAACACAGCGGCAATATCGGGGCCGGATCCGGGCAGAGACCGGAAACGAACCAGTCCGAACACACCCAGAATGGCAATGCCGGTGCCCAGGGAACCGTTGATCGCCAGCAGGGCGGCGCATACCAGGGATGGCAGTGTCAGCAGTGTCAGAATCATCCCTTTGGAGGAGCGCAGACATTTCCAGCCCAGGAATCCGCACCAGAGGCCGGGAATGACGGACAGGGTCGTAAGAAGAAGCATATCGGTGATCATCAGATTATACATGGACAGATCTCCTTTCTTTTTCGGGACTGAGTCAGGGCGGAAAATGCATGACCGGCTTTGGATACGGAAGCCGGCTGCAGCTGCAGGGTGCTGAGAGTGCGGGCCAGAGGCAGTGGCAGGGGGCTGGAGGATTTGATTTCCAGGACATATTCTCCGGGTTTTGTCAGCGGCTGGCTCTGCTCATGCGGGGGATGCCAGCACAGGGAATCATCCAGGGTGATCCGCAAAGACGGATCGCCTTTCCAGTGCCAGGCCCGCCGGTGATACTCTACGGTGAAAGCCGGCTGGCACAGCTGCTCCATCCAGATCCGGGCAGCTTCTCCTTCCGGCTTGCCAAATGCAGTCCGGTTCCCTGTCAGGACAGCTGTCAGCTGAGAAGGGGACAGTCCCACACGGGATTTATGCGTGATACCATGCCATTTCTTTTTGACTTCCAGATAGTGCTGTCCGTTAGCATAGATGCGCACCCGAAGTTTTTCTTTATAGGCCGGTTTTCTGGCGCAATGGAACAGATACCGGTAATCCGGGGTATCCAGATACACCGACTTGATGGGATAATCGTGGAAGTCATCCGGCTCCAGCTGATTTTGCAGCGCTTCCAGGAACGCCTGATGCCGGGTTTCATCCAGAAGATATTTGAGTTCTTTTCTGCGAAACAGTTCTTTCATGGACTGAGAATACGATGTCCGGCTTAAAGGAGTCTGAAAAGACAGGGGATTCTGCTGCGGGGAAGGGAAATCGGATTTCCCTCCGGCAACTGGTCTGCAGCCGGACATAGCCGGAAATCAGATTTCCCTTCAGGAGGACAGATCTGAATGATGGGAAGAGGATTTCTTCCCGAAAATGGACGGTTTCCAGCGTTTTCAGGCAGGAAACAGGGGCTCGAATGGGAAATCCGATTTCCAGTCTTCAGTCCCGAGCCGGAGAATTGTCAGGAGCGGAAACCGGATTTCCACCAGTTTTGGGCACCTGCAGACATTTCTGAATTCAGACAATTTTTCCAGTTTGTCTGAATGCGCTTACAGGATTTTTTGACCGCCGGATCAGTATGGACCCAAAGCAGGGCCCATACCGGATTTGGCGGATTTGACTGTCTGGGACAAGGCAGTTCAAAACCCGGTTCCAGCTGGTTTTGCATCCAAGATGGAGTGGAATGAAATGTTCGGAGATCATACCCTGTCAGACAATCGGACTCCAGTCCGTACAGTCGGAAATTCCGGTAAAAGACGGCAATCGGCTGCCTGCTTTTATGCTTTTCAGGTATGGGAATTTGACTCCTTCACACCTGTACGGATTCATGCAGCTGGCAATTCCGCTCCCTTTTGATTCTCCTGACCACTTGGATGTTTTTGATTGAAATATGCAAAAACTCCAGCCCGGGTGACTGTTTGCTCATTTCAACCAGAAAACACCAGGATATATTCCACGAAATTCTGACCGGGAAAGCACAAATGCGCACCCATTTCAACAGACAGAACAAACGGACTGCCGCCTGAATCACGATGTATAGACAAGTCATTATGAATGCGCTTTCGCAACCTTTTTGGCATAGTATTGACTGGAAGCAGGGAGTCGCCGGATACAGAACCGCGGCTTGCTGCAAAACCTGAAACACGTCCTTCGTCCGGGACGGTTTCAGGGGGACGAGCAGGAAGCCGGGACTGATCACCCCGGTTTCCAGCCGGTCTGTTCCAGACATGGGACATCCGGCTTATAGCAGAACAAAAAGGAGAATCTGACTGTATGCTGCCGTATATCAGCGAATTTATTGGAACCTGTCTGTTGATCGTGCTGGGCTGCGGAGTTGTGGCCAACGTCAATCTGAAAACTTCCGGCATGAAAGGTGCCGGTTCGATCCAGATCACCCTGGCCTGGGGCCTGGCGGTGATGATTCCCGCATTCATCTTCGGGGAAGCCTCCGGTGCTTCCTTCAACCCGGCTCTGACTCTGGCCCTGGCCATTGACGGATCGTTTCCCTGGAACAAAGTGGCTGGCTACATCGTTGCCCAGCTGCTGGGAGCGTTTACCGGCGGGTGCATTGTCTGGCTGCTGTTCAAGGACCATCTGGATCGGGAACCGGATGCCGGCACAAAACTCGGGGTATTTGCCACCGGTCCCTCCATCCGCAACTTCTGGCTGAACTTCGCTTCGGAGTTTGTCGGGACCTTCATTCTGGTGTTCGCCATCAAGGGCATCATGAATGTCCCCGGACTGGCTGCCGGAACAGACAAGCTCTTTGTCATGGGGATCATCGTAGCAATCGGCATGTCCCTGGGCGGCCTGTCCGGCTACGCCATCAATCCTGCCCGTGATCTCGGCCCCCGGCTGGCCCACGCTGTGCTTCCCATCAAAGGGAAAGGCGATTCCCATTTCGATTACGGACTCATCGTCCCCATCTTTGCCCCGATCCTGGGCGCCATTGCCGCGGTGCTGGTATTCAGCATCATTCCCTGGTGATCATTCACCGCCATACAGAACAGAAAGGAAATCATTCTCATGACTGACAAACAAGGCTGCATTCTCGCCATTGACCACGGCACCACTTCCACCAGAGCCATTCTCTTCGATCACGACTGCCGGATTCTGGCGGTGTCCCAGAAGGAAGGCGGCGTGGACTATCCTCATCCGGGCTGGGTGCAGCAGGATGCCAATGAAATCTGGCTGGATACCCTGGCGGTGCTGGCGGATGTCATCAACAAGTCCGGCATTTCTCCCGATCAGGTCAAAGCCATTGGCCTGTCCAACCAGCGGGAAACATCGGTGATCTGGGACCGAAAAACCGGGCTCCCTGTCTGCAAGGCAATTGTCTGGCAGTCCCGGCAGACGTCGGAAATCTGCGACCGATGGAAAGAAGCCGGTCTGGAGGACATGATCCGGCAGAAGACCGGTCTGCGAATTGACCCGTATTTCTCCGCATCAAAAATCGTCTGGATGCTGGAAAACGTCCCTGGAATCCGGGAACGGGCAGAAAAGGGCGATCTGATGTTCGGCACGATGGATTCCTGGATCGTCTGGAAGCTCACCGGCGGAGAACAGCACATCACAGACGCTTCCAATGCCTCCCGGACAATGCTGGCCAACATTGAAACCCTGGAATGGGACAAGGATCTGCTGAAGCTCTTCGATATCCCGGAATCCATCCTGCCCCGGATCGTGCCCACTTCCCAGGTATACGGCACCACAGCCCCCTATCACTTCTTCGGGCAGGAAGTCCCCATTGCTTCCATGGTGGGTGACCAGCAGGCGGCGCTGTTCGGGCAGCTGTGTCTGGAAAAAGGCATGGCTAAAAACACCTACGGCACCGGCGGTTTCCTGCTCATGAACACCGGCAGCGACATTGTCCGTTCGGATAACGGCCTGCTGTCCACCGTCGCCTGGAAAATCGGCGATGAGGTGACCTATGCCCTGGAGGGATCCACCTTCGTGTCCGGTTCTGTGATGAAGTGGATGCGGGATGAGCTGCGGCTGTTTGACAAAGTGTCGGAAACCGCAGAGATGGCCCAGCGGGCGGGCACCACGGCGGGTGTCTATGTCATTCCGGCGTTTGTGGGACTGGCAGCACCCTATTGGGATGACCGGGCCAAGGCTGCAATCGTGGGCCTGACCCTGGGCACCAGCCATGACCAGCTGGTCCGGGCGGCGATTGAAAGCATGGCGTATCAGGCAAAGGATGTGCTGGACTGCATGGAAGCCGATTCGGGTATTCCGATCCAGGTGCTGAAAGTGGATGGCGGCGCTGCGGCCAATGATTTCCTGCTGCAGTTCCAGTCGGATCTCTGCCAGCTGGAGGTGGACCGGTTCAAGGTCAATGAACTCACAGCGCTGGGAGCGGCCTTCCTGGCGGGTCTGGCCATCGGGTTCTGGACCATGGATGAGCTGAAAATCGATCTGGGACGCAAGTTTGTGCCCAACCGGGATGAAAAAGAAATGAAGAAGCGATACAGCAACTGGAAACAGGCGGTGAAAGCCTGCCGCTCCTTCAAACCGGAGATGGTGTAGCCTGCAGGCTGCATGCTCCGGCAGTCCGGCACAGCCGGACATCGACAGGAAAGGAAGACAAGACAATATGGACAGCAACTATGATGTTCTGATCATTGGCGGCGGGGTTGTGGGTTCGGCGGTTGCCTGGCAGCTGGCGAAGACCGACTTGAAGACTGCCGTTCTGGAAAAGGAAGAAGACGTATCCACGGGGACCACAAAGGCGAACTCCGGGATCGTGCATGCGGGCTATGATGCAATGCCTGGCACACTGAAGGCGAAGCTCAATGTGCGGGGCAACGAAATGATTCACGAAATCGCTCCGGTGCTGAATTTTGACTTTGTGAACACCGGTTCGCTGGTGCTGTGTTTTGAGGAAGAAAACCGTCCGGGGCTGCAGGCGCTGCTGGAGCGGGGCAAAACCAATGGCGTGCCGGGTCTGCGGATCGTGGAGCAGGAAGAACTGCGGCAGATGGAGCCGGAGATTTCCGAAGACGCCATCTGCGCCCTTTATGCTCCGACAGCCGGCGTGGTGGATCCGTTCAACATGAATGTGGCGTTTGCGGAAAACGCTGCGGACAACGGCACGGCGTTCTTCTTCAATGAGCCTGTGACGTCGCTGGAGAGAACAGAGGACGGCTGGCTGGTGAATGGGGCGTACCGGGCGAAGATTCTGGTCAATGCGGCGGGAGTGCATGCGGATGAGATCCATAACATGGCCTGCGAACAGCCGATTGCCATACGGCCGCGGCGGGGCGAATACTTTCTGTTTGACAAGGAAGCCGGTTCGCTGGCCCGACATGTGCTGTTTCAGCAGCCGACGGCAGCAGGCAAGGGCATTCTGGTGACGCCCACGGCCCATGGCAACCTGCTGGCGGGTCCCACGGCGGATTTCATTGAGGACAAGGACGGGGTCTGCACCACGGCGCAGGGGCTGGATCATGTGCGGCCGATGGCGTCAAAAACCATTGACCACCTGCCTTTCAGCCAGGTGATCACTTCCTTTGCGGGTCTGCGGGCTGTACCGGAGGGCGGCGATTTCATCATCGCGGAGAATGCCCCCGGGTTCATTGATGCGGCGGGGATCGAGTCGCCGGGTCTGACCAGCGCGCCGGCGATCGGCGAAATGGTGGCTCAGATGATCGTTGACCGGCTGCATCCCGGGGAAAATACGGCGTATGTACCCCAGCGGCGGGGGTTTGTGAAGGTGGATGATCTGAGTCCGGCGGAATGGAATGCCCTGATTGCAGAGGATCCGGCGTATGGGCGGATGGTCTGCCGGTGCGAGAAAGTCACCGAGGGATCGATCCGGGATGCCTGTCGGCGCTCGGTTCCTGCCCGCAGCCTGGATGGGGTCAAGCGTCGGGTCCGCGCGGGGATGGGCCGCTGTCAGTCCGGGTTCTGTTCCCCGAAGACCATGGAGATTATTTCGCAGGAACTGAACATACCCTTTGAGGACATCACCAAATCCGGTGGACGATCGAAGCTCATCACCGGCTGGGACAAGGAGGATCTGCAGGATGGAGAATAAAAACAGAAAACAGCTGGTGGTGATCGGCGGCGGACCGGCGGGTCTGGCGGCGGCGATCGCGGCGAAGAAAAGCGGTCTGGATGACATTCTGATCCTGGAACGGGATCAGTGTCTGGGAGGCATTCTCAACCAGTGCATTCACAACGGGTTCGGGCTGCATACGTTCAGGGAAGAGCTGACAGGTCCGGAATATGCCGCCCGGTTCATCCGGCAGGCGGAGGAGCTGGAGATTCCCTATGCCCTGAATTCCATGGTGGTGGACATTGACCAGGACCGGAATGTGACGTATGTGAATGAAAAAGAAGGCCTGCAGACGGTGCAGGCGGATGCGGTGATTCTGGCCATGGGCTGCCGGGAGCGGCCCCGGGGCGCGCTGAACATTCCGGGTTACCGGCCTGCGGGAATTTATTCTGCGGGTACCGCGCAGAAGTTCACGAACATCGACGGGCTGATGCCGGGCAGGGATGTGGTGATCCTGGGATCCGGAGACATTGGTCTGATCATGGCCCGGCGGATGACCCTGGAGGGCGCCAAGGTGCATGTGGTGGCGGAACTGATGCCCTATTCCGGTGGTCTGAAGCGGAATATCGTCCAGTGTCTGGATGACTATGGCATTCCTCTGAAGCTCAGTCACACGGTGACGAACATCCAGGGAAAAGAGCGGGTGGAAAGCGTGACGATTGCCCGGGTGGATGAAAACCGGCGTCCGATCCCGGGTACGGAGATCACCTATCCCTGTGATACGCTGCTGCTGTCCTGTGGTCTGATTCCGGAAAACGAGCTGTCCCGGCAGGCGGATGTGACGCTGTCCCGGGTAACCAGCGGTCCGGTGGTGAATGAGTCTCTGGAGACCAGCGTGCCGGGGATCTTTGCCTGCGGCAATGTGCTGCATGTGCATGATCTGGTGGATTTCGTGAGTCAGGAAGCGGCGAAAGCAGGAGAAAAGGCAGCGGCGTTTGTCCTGGATGGTGTGCCGGAATCCAGCGTGCAGATTCCCATTGAAACCGGCGGTCTGGTCCGCTATACGGTGCCTTTCACGGTGGATCCGGCAAGAATGGATGAAAACCAGGTGGTGCGCTTCCGCGTGGGCAATGTGCTCAAAGGCGGATTCGTGAATGTCATCGTGGATGGTGAGAGGAAGATTCACCGGAAGCGCATGATTCTGGCACCAGGGGAGATGGAAAGCGTGACGCTGAAAAAAGAATGGATCACGCCGGAGACAAGAGAAATCCGGGTAGAAACGGAGGCTGCATAATGGAACGGGATCTGATTTGCATCAACTGCCCGATGGGGTGCAGTCTGCATGTGGTGCTGGACAATGATGAAGTCACTTCGGTGACGGGAAACACCTGTCCCCGGGGAAAAGCCTATGCCATCAGCGAGGTGACGCATCCGGTGCGGATGATCACCAGCGTGCTGCCGGTGGATGGGGGTGCCATTGCGGTGGTGTCCTGCAAGACGAGCCAGCCGGTGGACAAGGAGCGCATTCATGAAGTGGTGTGCGCCATGAAAGATGTTCGGGTGCAGGCGCCGGTGGCCATCGGGGATGTGCTGGTGTCAGATATAGCCGGCTCCGGTGCGGATCTGGTGGCAACAAAACATGTCCCCTGCAAAGGGCAGTAACGTACAGCCGGCGAGTGCTCCTGGGCTGATCTGTGCATCCGGGAGCCGCTGACAGGAAAGCATCTGTGCAAAAACGCAGCTTCAGGCCGCTGAAAGGCCGAAGCTGCG
Organism: uncultured Faecalibaculum sp.; assembly: GCF_910588395.1. Lineage (GTDB taxonomy): Bacteria > Bacillota_I > Bacilli_A > Erysipelotrichales > Erysipelotrichaceae > Faecalibaculum. The sequence goes on from NZ_CAJUPA010000057.1 coordinate 9,400, forward strand.
TTTTGCGTTGCGGGATTGGGATTGAGATTGCAGTCCGGCGGCAGTCCGGCAGCGTTCTGTGCCGGTATCCGGATCTGGCAGGCGGCGCGTTTCACCGGTACAGATGCAGCTGCTCCATGATCCGCTGAAGTTCGTCTGTCGCGGCTTTCTCCGAGTCCCGGTCCCGGGTCTGGTCGAAGCGCACCAGCATGAGCAGCAGCTGATCCAGACGATCCACAATATCCCCTGATTCTGTGACATAATCCGCCAGCACCTGGATCCGGTCCTGTTTCACCGGATCGCTGCCGAAGGCCTGGACCGCCCGGAAGGCCTGCAGTTCATTGTCTTTCAGATCCTGGAGAACCTGCGTGGCGGCTCCCTGAAACTTCGCCGCTGTCAGGGAGGTGGAACCGAAGAGGGCATTGACCAGTTCCGAGATGCGCTGCATTTTTTCTTCTCCTGCTGCTGTCAGCCGGCTCAGCTGTTTCAGCTGAGGCTCGTAGGGCAGGCGCTGCAGTCCTTCCAGCCATTTGAAGGGAAAGATGAGCAGAAACAGCATGATCAGACAGATGACAATGAGTGTTCCGTTCAGCGGCTTCAGCCAGGGACGCAGGGTTGTGCGGGATACCCATAGATTGACAGGGATGCACAGAGCGAAGCCCGCAATCAGGATCAGGCGGGTGATCAGCCGCATTTTCTTGAATGGATCGGTAAATTTATTCATACTTACGTTATATCCGGGAGGAATCCATTATGCAAATCCGTCCAGTTCTGTGTTTTGTTCCTGTCCTGTGTCTGAGTGCCGGGGCCTGGTATCTCACCAGTCATGATCTGCAGGTGCAGCAGGCGCTGATTGCCCAACAGATTCAGAGTCAGCCTCAGCGGGACAGATACATCGAGGTCGATCCCAATTATCTGTTTTATCCGGAAATCACCTATGCCTGGCAGGATGGAAACCGGGCGGTGGTGACCATCTGCCAGAAAGCGGAATCGGCTTTGTCAGCACCGAATCAGACGCTGTATCTCCGGGCGGGCAACGGACAGAAAAGCGCTGCCTATTTTCCGTATATGAGCGGAACAGATGCAGTCTGGTCCTATGCATCCTTTGACGACACCTCCCTGGAAGATGCCCGGAAAGCCCAGCTGGAATACGGCACCATGCGGATCTCGTATCAGTCCGTGGAGAATGATGCACAGATCTGGGATGCCCAATGGGAACAGGAAGGAGATGTCATCAAAGGCCGGCTGCCCACCAATGCCATTTTGCCTGATGCGCAGCAGCCGGTGCTGAATCTGCTGTTTTATCAGGGAGACACGGTGGTTTTTGCAGATGTGATTGATGAGGAACAGATTAAAATCGCCAGTCCGGTCACCTTCACCTATGAACCGCCCTTTGCCCTGCCGGACTTTGACCGGATCGAGGTGCGGACTCTGTAAGGACAGCCTCTGGAAGCTGCAGACACCGGTTCCGGGTTTGGGCCCCGGGTTCATCGGCAGAAACAGACATGCCCGGTTCACAGGATGCTGAACCGGGCATTTTTTGTGTGCCCGGCATGGCACATATCTGGGTGGTGAAAGTCCACTATG
>NZ_CAJUPA010000058.1 GCF_910588395.1 uncultured Faecalibaculum sp.
AGTGCCGAACGGCACGCTGGGTGGTGTGAGAGGGACCTAGTCTCTACTCGATCGTTGTCCGGATGACCACTGGGCGGATAAGCGGTCTATTCGTCCTCCGGTTCACTCTGGGCTTCCAGATTTCTGGCTTCTTCCAGATAAACGCAGAGATAGTCTGCTTCTTCCTGAGACGTATGCCAGCTTGTGACAAACCGGATGATGATGTCGTCATTCCACTGCTCCCAGACTTCAAAATCCACCCGGGTGGACAGATATTCATATTCCTGCTGTGTCACCACCACAAAGATCTGATTGGTCTCGCTGGTCAGCAGGAGCGGATACCCCAGCTCCTTGACCTTTTCCTGAATCCCCTGCGCCAGCTCATTGGCATGACGAGCATTGCGGTACCAGGCATCCTCTTCAAACAGCCCGATGAACTGCAGCCCCAGCAGCCAGCCCTTGGCAAGCATGGCACCGCTCTGTTTTTCCGTGAAACGGAAATACGGCTGAAGCTTGCGGTTGGTGATCACCAGCGCCTCTCCGAACAGTGCACCGTTTTTGGTGGCACCGATCGTAAAGGCATCGCACCAGCCAGCCAGATCATTCAGATCGTAATCCACCCCGGATTCCAGGGCATTTCCCAGTCTGGCCCCGTCCATGATCAGATACAGCTGGAATTCATCGCAGATTGCCCGCAGATCCTCCAGCTCCTGACGGGTGTAGACTGTACCGAGCTCCGTGGCATTGGAAATATATACGGCTCTTGGCATGACCATGTGTTCAAAACTCAGCTGAAACTGGCTGTGGGCTTTTCTCAGAGCAGCAGGCGTTATTTTCCCGGAGGCATCCGGCACGGTGATCACCTTGTGTCCCGTGGCTTCCACCGACCCTGTTTCATGAACGGCAATATGACCAGTATCCGGGGAGTACACCCCTTCATATGGCCGCAGGATGTGCCGCAGGATGGTGAGATTGACAATCGTGCCGCCTACCAGAAAGTGAATCGCCGGATCATGGTCCGGCATTCTGGCAGCCAGCAGTTCTCTGGCCCGCTGACAGTACTGATCCGTGCCATAGCCGGGATTGTCTGCATCATTGGCTTCCTGCAGCAGTTCCATGATCCGCGGGATGCATCCCTGGCCATAGTCATTTCGAAAAAATAGCATAACCTCTCCTTCTTCCCTTCCGGAAATCCGATGGGACTGATTTGTTTTTGAGACAGATGTATTATACAGGCCGGCATGAAAAAAGAACAGATGAGGCTTGATCCCCATCTGTTCCTGTTTTCTGTCTGATGCAGCTGAGTCAGTCTTTCCGGCTCAGGCCCATGGGCTGATCCATGAAAATCCGTTCATCCATGATTTTCAGATCATCCGCAATGGCCGGACGGAAATCCATCTGTGCCAGGACATCCTTTTCCAGATCAATGCCCGGCGCGATTTCCGTCAGCGTGAATACGCCGTCCCGGAGTTCAAACACCGCGCGTTCCGTGATGTACATGACTTTCTGACCGGCTTTTTTCGCAAAATCCGCAGAGAATGTGATCTGTTCCACATCATTCTTGAATTTCTTGACCTGTCCTTCGTTCAGGATTTCCAGGGTTCCGTCCCCGAATTTTTCCTTCAGACCCTTCGCTGTGAAGGTCCCGCAGAAAATGACAACCGGTGTGGACTGGGTAATGTTGATGAAACCGCCGCAGCCTGCAATGCGGGGACCAAACCGGGATACATTGATGTTTCCGGACTTGTCGCATTCCGCCAGTCCCAGGAAGGCTTCATCCAGACCGCCGCCATCATAGAAATCAAAGAGAGCGGGAGAATCGACCGTTGCTTCCGGATTGGTGGCGGCGCCGAATCCCACACCGCTGGCCGGAACACCGCCGACGTTGCCGGCTTCCACCGTCATCTTCAGACCGGTGATTCCTTCTTCATTGGCGACATTGGCCACACCCTCCGGAATGCCGATGCCCAGATTCAGAATCGCGTTGGGCACCAGCTCCATGGCTGCCCGGCGGCTGATGACCTTCCGGGCGTTCAGCGGCATGGGAGTCAGGGCATCCAGCGGTTTTTTGATCTGACCGGAGAATTCCGGCTTGTAGGGATCCATATACGTCTGCCAGTGGTTGTCCGGTGTTCCCTTTACGATGTAATCCACCATGATACCAGGGACTTTCACGTCCTTGGGGTTTAGTGTGCCGTTCTGCACAATGTCTTCCACCTGAGCAATCACGATTCCACCGGTGTTCTTCACAGCCTCCGCCATGGCCAGGGCTTCCAGGAAAGCCGCTTCCTTCTCCATGGTGATGTTTCCGTTTTCATCGGCATAGGTACCCCGGATAAAGCCAACGTTGATGTTTTTGAAGGGTTTGTACCGCAGATACTCTTCCCCGTCGATTTCCATGACTTCCACCAGATCTTCATCGGTGATGTCATTCATCTTGCCACCCTGCAGACGGGGATCCACGAAGGTGTTCAGACCGATCTTTGTGATGACGCCGGGACGGTTTGCCGCGATTTCCCGCAGCAGCTGCGCCAGGGTGCCAATGGGCAGGTTCCAGGCTTTGACCTTATTTTCCGTGACGAGTTTCTGCAGTGCAGGCACCAGATTCCAGTGACCGCCTACGATGCTGCGCAGCAGGCCTTCGTGAGCCAGATGGTTCATGCCAAGTCTGTCACTGCCATCGCCTACATTTGTGGGAAAAAACAGGTCCAGGTTTTTCGGAGAACCGGTTTTCAGAAATCTGTCTTCCAGGGCATAGGTCAGCTCCTGAGGGTGACACATTCCAATGAAACCGCTCATGACGATGCGGTCACCGTCTTTGACCAGCAGAGCAGCTTCTTCCGGTGTAATGACTTTTGACATACTACTTGTTGGAGAACTGCTTGTCCTTGACCTTGTTCAGGAAGCAGTCCATACCGTAGGTCTGGTCTTCTGTGGCGAAGCAGTCGGAGAAATCCTTCACTTCTTCCGCGATGCCTTCGTCAATGGTTTCATTCAGACCGTTGTTGATGGCTTTCTTTGCCTGCGCAACAGCCACCGGTGCATTTTTGGCGATGCCGCCAGCCATTTTTTCCACAAAGGCCATCAGTTCTTCCTGGGGAACCACTGCGTTGACCAGACCGATTTTCTCGGCTTTGTCAGCCTTGATGTTCCGGGCAGTGTAAATCATTTCCTTGGCGATGCCGGCGGGAACCAGACGGACCAGACGCTGGGTTCCACCAAATCCCGGGGTAATGCCCAGACCGACTTCAGGCTGTCCGAATACTGCATTGTCAGCTGCAACACGGATGTCGCAGGCCATGGCCAGTTCACAGCCGCCACCCAGAGCAAAGCCGTTGACTGCTGCGATGACCGGGCAGTGCAGCGTTTCGATTTCACGGAAGATCTTGTTTCCGTAAGCGCCGTATTCCGCAGCTTCTTCCACAGTCTTGTCCTTCATTTCCGCAATATCTGCACCGGCAACAAATGATTTGTTTCCGGCACCGGTGATGATCAGGCAGTATGTATCGTCATCATTTTTGACTGTGCTGACCGCTTCTTCCAGATCCTTCAGAACTTCTGTGGACAGGGCGTTGAGCGCCTTGGGGCGGTTGATTGTGATTTTGGAAACGTGACCGTTTTTTTCAAGAATGACATTTTCCATTTGATTTTCCTCCTTTGCTCCATGAGCATTGATGGGATATGAGGGTGCATGCAGCCTCATATTGATAATAAAGAGGCGAAAGACATTGTCCTTGCGCCTCTGAATCCAGACATATTTGACCTGCTCAAGCCTGCGCACAGACTGGCCGCAGGGCGGATCTGCCTGTTGTCAGGCGGCTACTTCTTGTAGTTGTAGAAGCCTTCTCCGGTTTTGCGGCCCAGCTTGCCTGCACGTACCATCTTGCGCAGCAGCGTGGAAGCCCGGTATTTGGAATCGCCTGTTTCGCTGTACAGCACATCCATGATGGCCAGAACAACATCCAGACCAATCAGGTCGCCCAGTGCCAGGGGACCCATCGGGTGGTTGGCACCGAGCTGCATGGCTGTATCGATGTCTTCCACGGAAGCAATGCCTTCCTGCAGAATCACGGTACCTTCGTTGATCATCGGAATCAGGATGCGGTTTACCACGAATCCGGGGCCTTCATTGACTTCAACAGGCGTTTTGCCGATTTCCTTGGAAATCTCCAGAATTGTGTCCTTCACTTCAGCGGGTGTGTTGGCGCCGGAAATGACTTCCACCAGTTTCATGCGGTCAGCCGGGTTGAAGAAGTGCATGCCGATGACCGGGTGCTTGATGCCGTTGGCAATCTCGGTTACAGACAGACTGGATGTGTTGGTGCCGAAAATTGCATCTTCCTTCACGATCTCATCCAGCTTGCTGAAGAGATCCTTCTTGACGGGCATCTGTTCCAGAACCGCTTCCACGATCAGATCGCGGTCAGCCAGGTCTTCGTATACACCGGCTTTCAGGTTTGCTTTGGCAGCATCTGCTGCTTCCTGGGTGATTTTTCCCTTGGCAACGAGTTTGTCCTTGCCGGCAAAAATCTTGTTGACGCCGTTTTCAGCCCATTCTTTTTTTACATCGACAACGATAACGTCATTGCCTGCTGTGGCGAATGCATTTGCGATGCCCTGGCCCATGGTGCCGGCACCGACTACTCCTACTTTTCTTGTCATTGTTCTGCTTCCTTCTTCCTCTGTGAATTAAGCGGCTTTTGCCTTTTTGATTTCTTCAACCAGCAGCGGCATGACTTCTTCGATCTTGCCCACAAAGCCCAGGTTGGCGATCTTGAAGATTTCCGCTTCCGGGTCACGGTTGATGGCGATGATGAAGTCGGATTTCTCCATGCCGGCTACATGCTGCACAGCCCCGGAGATACCGCAGGCGATGTACAGGTTCGGACGGACAGTCTTGCCGGTCTGACCAACCTGAACAGCCTTGTCGGCAAAGCCGTCTTCCACAACCGCACGGGTCGCACACATTTCGCCGCCCAGTTCTTCCGCAACCTGTTTCAGATAGTCCAGGCTTCCTTCAGCACCACGGCCGGCACCGATCAGAATGTCGGCTTTCGTGATGTCCACGCCTTCCGCTTCCTTGGGTTCCACTTCCAGAATCGTGACTTCCGGTTCCGTTGTTTCCCATGCCGGCGCAAATTCGATCACTTCGCCTGTGCGGCTTTCGTCTACAGGCGCCATGTCGAATACTTTCGGACGGATGGTTGCCATCTGCGGACGTGTGTTCGGACATACGATGGTACCGAACAGGTTGCCGCCGAATGTCGGACGGGTAACCAGCAGCAATGCTTCGCCATCCTTGACTTTGTCCAGATCAATTGCGATCTTCGTGGCATCCGCTGTCAGACCTGCATTCAGGCGGGCAGCCACACGGGGTGCCAGGTCACGGCCTTCCACAGTGGCACCTGTCAGAAAGCTGTCCGGCTTGAATTCGTTGACTACCTGTGTCAGGGCATCTGTGTAGAACTGTGTGTTGTAGTCCTTCAGCAGAGGATCATCCACCACGATCACTTTGTCTGCGCCATGGGCAATGACATCCTGTGCCTTGTCCTTTACGCCGCTGCCCAGCAGGACGCCAACCACGTTGAATCCCATTTCGGGCATGCTGGCGACAAGCTTGCGGGCTTCGGAAATCAGTTCATAGCCGACATCCGCAATGTTTCCGTCTTTCTGTTCGACAAAGACATAAATGTCCTTGTATCCATCAAATTTTGCCATTGGTGATGTCCCCTTCCTACTTCTTGATCAGCTGCTTTTCCTTCAGGGCAGCTGCGATCTTTTCCGCAGTTTCCGCTGCAGGCAGATCGAATGTTTCCGTCTTGGCGGATACGTCTTTTGTGAAAGTGGCGTGAACCTTCGTGGGAGAACCAGCCAGACCCACCACTTCCAGAGGCAGATCCAGATCATCGAATGTCATGGTCTGAACCGGCTTGCCGAAGGATTCAACAATGTCCACGCAGTTCATGTAGCGGGGCTTGTTCATGCCGGAAAGTGTTGTCAGCACAGCAGGCATTTTGCTTTCCAGAATCTGTTCTTCATCTTCCAGCTGCTTGCGGACCTTCACTTTTTCCGGTGTGAGTTCAATGATTTCATCCACATAGGTGATCTGGGGAATGCCCAGACGTTCCGCAGTCTGCGGACCAACCTGTGCGGTGTCGCCATCAATGGCCTGACGGCCTGCAATGATCAGATCGAATCCGATCTTCTTCAGTGCGGCAGCCAGGGTACGGCTGGTGGCGCAGGTGTCGGCGCCGCCCAGACGACGGTCAGTCAGCAGAACCGCACCATCCGCACCGCGGGCGATGCATTCCTGCAGCATGCCTGCAGCCTGCGGGGGACCCATGGAAAGCACAGTCACTTTCACATCCGGGTTTTTGTCCTTCAGTTCCAGCGCAGCTTCCAGACCTGCCAGATCATCCGGGTTGATGATGGAAGGCACGCCGTCGCGGACCAGAGTTCCAGTATTTTTGTCTACCGTGATTTCAGTTGAATCCGGTACCTGTTTTGCCAGTACTACGATATTCATGATCGATGATTCCTCCCTACTTCAGCATGGCGCCGGAGATGACCATGCGCTGCACTTCCGATGTACCTTCGTAGATCTCGGTGATCTTGGCATCACGGAACATGCGCTCAACCGGCAGATCGCGGGTGTAGCCGTAACCGCCCATCAGCTGGATGGCCTTTGTGGTAACGTCCATGGCGGTTTCTGCGGCAAACAGCTTTGCTTCTGCTGCCAGCACTGTGTAAGGTTTGCCCTGTTCCTTGGCCATGGCAGCCTGGTAAACCAGCAGTCTTGCGGCATCAACTGCAGTCTGCATGTTGGCCAGCTGGAACTGTGTGTTCTGGAACTTGGCAATGGGACGGCCAAACTGCTTTCTGGCTTTTACATAGGGGATGACTTCGTCAATGGCACCCTGTGCAATACCCAGAGCCTGGGCGGCGATGCCGATGCGTCCGCCGTCCAGCGTCTGCATTGCGATCCGGAATCCCTGACCTTCCTTGCCCAGCAGGTTTTCCTTGGGAACCCGTACATTGTTGAAAATCAGTTCGCTTGTGGCAGAACCGCGGATACCCAGCTTCTTCTCGTGCTGACCAATGGTGAATCCCGGTGTGTCCTTTTCCACGATGAATGCGGAAATGCCCCGTGTGCCCTTGGATTTGTCTGTCATTGCGAAAATGATGTAGACATCAGCCTCACCTGCGTTGGTGATGAAGATTTTCGTTCCGTTGATGACATAATCGTCACCGTCCTTGACCGCAGTAGTCTGCTGGCCGGCAGCATCGGTACCGGCATTGGGCTCGGTCAGACCGAAGGCAGCCAGCTTTTCACCGGAAGCAAGCGGACGCAGATACTTTTCCTTCTGTTCCGGCGTACCGAACTGTGCAATGGGCCATGTGCCCAGGGACGTGTGAGCCGAAAGAACAACGCCGCTTGTGGCGCACTTCTTGCTCAGCTCCTCTACTGCAAGGATATAGCTGAGGTAGTCGGCACCGGCTCCTCCGTATTCCTTCGGATAAGGAATGCCCAGCATTTTTGCGTCTCTCATGACCTGAACTGCTTCCTTCGGGAAACGTTCGCTTTCATCAACGTCCGCTGCGTTTTCCTTTACTTCATTTTCCGCTACTTCGCGGAACAGCTTCTGCATCAGCTTCTGCTGTTCTGTCAGATTAAAATCCATTATGAAGTTCTCCTTTCCATACATGAACTTGCATTGGCAGGCACACAAAAAAGCTTTTCACTGTTTTACATGCGACTCAATTTTACAGAGCGCTTCCATTGAAGTCAATGACAATTGAGAACAATTTCACAATTTCTGATATGATGTTTCCCAAAATTTGTAAGGGGAATTTTCAAATTGTGCAATTAATCACAAATCGGTTTGACACCACTTTCGGCGGGCGTTACTATCATAAAGGACTCTCTAACCGAGTAGAAAGAGGACATTTTATGAACAAAGCCTACATCGTCGCTGCCAAACGTTCCGCCATCGGCACGTTCCTGGGCAGCCTGACAAATGTTCCTGCCGCTGAGCTGGGAGCCACTGTTCTCAAAGCAGCCATCGCCGAAGCAGGCATCGAACCCAAGGACATCAATGAAGTCATCATCGGCAACGTAATCGGTGCCGGCCTGGGCCAGAACATTGCCCGCCATATCTCTCTGGATGCCGGCATTCCCGAAAGCGTGCCCGCACACTCCATCAACATGGTCTGCGGATCCGGACTGGAAGCCATCATTGAAGCCACGATCCGCATCCACGCAGGCTGGGGCGATCTGTTCGTAGCCGGCGGCGTGGAGAACATGTCCGCAGCTCCCTATCTGCTGAACGGCAAAAACCGCACCGGTACAAAGATGGGCAACCAGACTGTGGTGGATGCCATGACCTATGATGCCCTGACAGATGCCATGAACAATGTGCACATGGGCGTTACAGCAGAAAACATCGCGAAAAAATATAACATTACCCGGGAAATGCAGGATGAATTTGCCCTGGCATCTCAGGAAAAAGCCCTGAAAGCCATCGCCGACGGCAAATTCAAGGATGAAATCGTCCCCATTGAAATCAAACAGCGCAAGGCAACTGTTGTCTTCGACACAGACGAGCACCCCCGTGCCACATCCCTGGAAAAACTTGCCAAGCTGCGTCCCGCATTCATCAAGGACGGCACAGTAACAGCCGGCAACGCCTCCGGCATCAACGACGGCGCTTCCATGTGCATCGTGGCCAGCGAAGAAGCCGTGAAGAAATACAACCTGAAACCCATCGCTGAAGTCATCGGCTGCGGACAGGGTGGCGTTGATCCCCTGTACATGGGTCTGGGCCCCACGCCTGCAATCCTGAACGCCCTGAAGCAGGCTGATCTGAAGCTGCAGGACATGGATGTCATCGAACTGAACGAAGCCTTTGCATCCCAGTCTCTGGGTGTCGTTCACGAACTGGTGGAAAAGACAGGCATCGACCGTGATGAACTGCTGAAGATCACCAACGTAAACGGCGGCGCCATTGCCCTGGGTCACCCGGTAGGCGCATCCGGCAACCGGATTTTCGTTTCCCTGCTTCACGAAATGCTGCGTCAGAAAGCCACCTACGGTCTGGCCAGCCTCTGCATCGGCGGCGGTATGGGCACCGCAGTGGTTGTCAAGAACTGCGAAGACTGATATCAATATCCAAACACACCGAAAAAGACTGGAACCACACATTCCAGTCTTTTTTGTATCGTCATGTATCGGGTCTTCTCAGCCTTTACCCCACAGTCCAGAGACACCGGATCTGATTCTTCAGTTCTGTCCATGTTCTACCAGCCTCTGATCAAACGGCAGGTCCTGTGCCTGCAAACCAGCTGCCTGGGCAGCCACTTCAAGGAAACGCCGCTACATCCCAAACCGTCCTCAACATAACAGTTCTCCTCCGCCCACTGCACCAGTACAACTGGTGAATCCTGTCCCAATGCCATCACCGTTGAAGCACACCCCGCCACTCCAGTTGACTCCGCACCATAAGGTGTATCTTTCCATTCCTGATTTGTCTGAAACTGCACTGGATACCCATCACTGCTGCTTTCCGTCAAAGCAGGTGTTCCATCCCGGGATCCGGTCATATCCTCTGGTACGGTTACTCTGTGGATCAGGACTAAACCCATGACCACAGCCCCAGGAAGGCAAAGGCAGCCAGCATAATACCACCCATGTGACATCCTTTCTTTCTGAGATTTTCGTTCATGATCCCAGTATCCCTGTGAAATCTTTCGCGCTGCCTATTGAAATGATTGCCATTTCCTTGTATTCCGACAACTGTTTTTGAAACACAGACCACTGCCGATGGGGCCTGCGGCCCTGGGCAGGGCCCGGATCAGATGACTGTGCTGTCTGCATGTATTCCGGAATAAAAGAAAAAACCGATACCCTCTCGGATACCGGCTTTCTCAGTGGCCATGTGTTATTTTTGCCTTTCGGCTATCGTCACCGCAAGAGAGCTTGACTTCTGTGTTCGGGATGAGTACAGGTATTTCCTCTCTGCCATGATGACCACTTCTGGATTCATATCTCCACCAGTCTCTGAAAACCATACTCGATATTTCTTCCCGTTTCCTGTCTTCCGCAAAGCTGCGGGCTCTTACTTCTCTTTCGATCAAGTCCTCGACCGATTAGTGCCAGTCAAC
>NZ_CAJUPA010000059.1 GCF_910588395.1 uncultured Faecalibaculum sp.
AAACTGTTAACTCTTATTTCACCAGAAATGTACACACTCATCTAACCACTAACACGCCACGATGTTGACGACTTTTCCCTTGATGACAATGACCTTTTTCACGTCCTTGCCCTCCAGGTGTTTCCGGACAGAATCCAGCGCCAGCGCCTGTTTCTCCAGTTCGCTGTCCTCCGTTCCCGCAGGTGCCTCAAACCGGCCGCGGACTTTGCCGTTGACCTGAACAACAATGGTGTTGACGTCTTCCACAAGGCTGGCTTCATCCCATACCGGCCAGGGTTCATAGGCAATGGATTCGGTGTTGCCGAAAATCTCTTCCCAAAGCTCCTCTCCCAGGTGCGGAGCGAAGGGATACAGCAGTTTCACAAATCCCCGGGCATACTCTGCCGGCATGGATTTGTGCTTGTAGACTTCGTTCATGAAAATCTGCATGGCGCTGACTGCTGTGTTGAAATTCAGCGTATCGATATCACCGGTGACTTTTTTCACCGTCTGATTGTAGACCTTATCCAGGGCGTGGTCATTGCTTTCCGTGATTTCCACAGCCCCGTGATAGGCCCGCCATACGCGTTCCAGCCACTTGCGGGTGCCATCCAGACCCCGGGCGCTCCAGGGAAGACCCGCTTCCAGCGGTCCCATGAACATCTCATAGACACGCAGCGCATCTGCACCATGGGATTCAATGATCTCATCAGGGTTGACCACATTCCCTCTGGATTTGGACATCTTCTCCCCGTTTTCTCCCAGGATCATTCCCTGGTGAAACAGCTTCTGGAAGGGTTCCTTCGTGGGGACCACCCCTCTGTCATACAGAACTTTGTGCCAGAACCGGCTGTACAGCAGATGAAGAACGGCATGTTCGGCACCGCCCACATACAGATCCACCGGCAGCCAGTGCTCCAGCAGTTTCGGATCCGCCAGGGCTTCCTGATTCTTCGGGTCAATGTAGCGCAGGTAGTACCAGCAGGACCCGGCCCACTGGGGCATAGTGTTGGTTTCTCTGGTTCCCTTCACGCCGTCGATTTCCACATGCAGGAAATTCGGCACATTGGCCAGGGGAGATTCGCCGTTGTCTGCCGGCTGGAAATTGTCCGTTGCAGGCAGTTCCAGAGGCAGATCCTTCACATCCACAGTCCGGGTGGTTCCATCTTCCATGTGGATGATGGGGATGGGCTCACCCCAGTACCGCTGTCTGGAGAACAGCCAGTCTCTGAGCTTGTACGTGGTTTTTGCTTCCCCTTTGCCGTTTTCCTGCAGCCAGTCAATCATCCGGGCAATGGCTTCTTCCTTGCCAAGCCCGTTCAGCCAATCCGAGTTGATGTGCACGCCGTCTTCAGTCCAGGCTTCTTCTTCAATGTTCCCGCCTTCCAGCACCGGGATGATTTCCAGACCGAATTTCCTGGCGAATTCATAGTCCCGGGTATCGTGGGCCGGAACCGCCATGATAGCGCCGGTTCCGTAGCTGGCCAGCACATAGTCGGAAATCCAGATGGGAATTTTCTTCCCGTTGACAGGGTTCACTGCATAAGCGCCGGTGAACACACCGGTCTTGTCCTTGTTCAGTTCCGTGCGCTCCAGATCCGATTTGGTGGCACAGGCTTTTTTGTAGGCGTCCACTGCCTCTTTCTGCTCCGGCGTCGTGATCTCATCCACGAAGGGGTGCTCCGGTGCCAGAACGCAGTATGTCGCACCAAAGAGCGTGTCACACCGGGTGGTGAAAACCGTAAACTCTTTATCATGACCGTCGATGCCGAAGATGACATTCGCACCATTGGACTTGCCGATCCAGTTGCGCTGCATCTCCTTCGTGGACTCCGGCCAGTCCACCTCATCCAGATCCTTGAGCAGCCGCTCTGCATATTCGGTGATTTTCAGAACCCACTGGCGCATGGGTTTCCGTACTACCGGATAGCCGCCCCGCTCTGATTTGCCGTCAATGACTTCCTCGTTGGCCAGAACGCACTTCAGCTCCGGGCACCAGTTGACAGGAATCTCATCGATGTATGCCAGACCCTGATCGTAGAGCTGCAGGAAGATCCACTGGGTCCACTTGTAGTAGTCCGGATCGCTGGTGGCAATTTCCCGGTCCCAGTCATAGCTGAATCCCAGCGCCTGGATCTGCTCCCGGAAATGATCGATGTTTTTCTGCGTGAATTTAGAAGGATGATGTCCTGTCTGGATGGCATACTGCTCTGCAGGGAGGCCGAAGGAATCAAAGCCCATCGGGTGCAGAACATTGAAGCCTTCCATGCGCTTTTTCCGGGCAATGATGTCTGTGGCGGTATAGCCCTCCGGGTGTCCCACATGCAGTCCGTTGCCGCTGGGATATGGAAACATATCCAGCACATAATACTTCGGCCTGGAGAAATCTGCTGTGTCAGTGGCAAATGTCTTTTCCTTCAGCCATCTGTTCTGCCACTTCTTTTCAATGTGTTGATGATCATACATGAGATCCTGCTCCTTCCCTGGCTGCAGCCTGCAGCCTGTGTGAAACGCCAGTCTGCATCTGGCAGACTGTCACTGACCGGTGATGACGGCTGGACAAAGAAAAAGCGCCCAGTCAAAGGACGCTTGATGCGCGGTGCCACCTTCGTTCCCTGTGCCTGGCACAGGACGCTCGTCCGTAACGCTGAACTGCGGGTCATCGACCTGCTCCGCGGCCAGTTCACGGTCCGAACCCGACAGGCTTGCACCAGCCGCCTGCTCTCTTTATCCGCCGGGATCCGCTACTATTCCGTTTCAATGCTTTCTCAACATATCAGACCCGGGCTTTGAAAGTCAATACCGCAGGAACAGACTCCCGTCAAAACCGGTGACAGGGACGGTCTGTCACGGCATATCCTCTTCCCATTCCGCTGCAGTGATTCCTGTCCCGTCCATGTACAGAACAAGCACCCCATATGTTCCGGAACACCGAATGGCAGTGGAACTCCACTCCATGGTCACGGTCTGATCCATCACCTCCACGCTGCGCACCGGTTCCGGGCTCCGGCTGTGGCACAGCCGGTCAATCTGCGCCTGATGCCAGTACGCCTTTGCCTGATCGATCACCGACAGCTCCCAGGTGCTTTTCTGCTGGGCCCGCTGCAGCCAGATCCAGGCATCCATCCGGGCACAGAGAACCGCAGCAGCCCCGGCTGTGATCAGCAGCGCCAGCAGCGCCGGTGTCAGAGAGTAAGCATTAGCGGATCTGGATCCGCCCTGTTTCCGTCTCCAGCCATACCTGTCCGGCTTCACAGACAAACCTCCCTTCCTTTACAGGTTCCAGCAGTATTTCGTATCCCGGAGTCTGCACAATCCGCCCCCGGCTGAAGCGGATCTCGAACACTTCATGATTTCTGGTCATAGTCAGATTCCCTGACTGACAGGAAACCGAACTGCTCAAAGCTGTCCGGTACCGCAGCTGCAGAATGCCCAGGCCATTCTGAATCGCGGGCTCCCGGCTCAGCAGCGTCTGACTTGCAGACATGACGGAGGTCAGGATCATGGCGCAGACCCCTGCACACAGGAGCGTCAGCAGCGCTTCAGTCAGCGTGAAACCATTCGGTGCTGATCGTTTCATCCACTGCCTCTTTTCCATGCATGAACACCATGCGGGCTGTCTCCAGAATCAGAGTGGCACACAGTGACAGAACCAGAAGTGCCAGCAGGGATTCCACCAGAAGAAACCCGTTGGCTGCTGCATCTCCCGGTTTCCGCTTCATACGGCAGCTGCTCACCGACGGCTCACCCGGCCCACACCCAGCCGGAACACGAGTTTTTCTGTCCGGTTTCCATCTGTGCAGGTGACGGTACCACCGCGGGAAATCGTGCCGGATGGGGTGTAGTGCCACTGGAACGCACTGCAGGCTATCTGTGAAGGAAACCGGTGCTCTTCCTCCGGTGTAACCAGGGAACCGGATGTGATGGCAAGCTCTCTGCTGCTGCCCAGGGCATAGGCTTTGATTTGTTCCTCCAGAACCCGGCTCTCCAGCTCTTTCATGAACAGGTCCAGCGATATCCCTCTGGATGTCACACCAGTCATGGCCAGCAGGCTGACAATCAGCAGGACCAGCATCATTTCCAGGATCGTGAACCCGTTGTCAGCTTTTCCGGCCAGGCCAGGTTGCACGCTACCGCGAAACGGCCTGGCCATTTTCAATGTACGGGGTACTGCCGTCCGGACACACCGTCTGGGCTTCCTTCAGATAGCCCTCTGCCAGCAGTTCGCTTACATCAGATGGCGTCCGGTCATGTTCGATTTCAAACAGCAGGATCTGCGAGTTGATCACTTCCAGCATGGCAGAACATCCTTTGTTTCTGATTATCTTTTCTTTCTGCTGAATATTGGGAAGCGTAATGATCAGCAGCACCGCCACCACCAGCATCACAATCATCATTTCCAGAATCGTGAATCCATTCTGTTTTTTCCGTTTCTTTTGCGCTCCAGTCTCTTTGTTCATACTTTCCTCATTTCCTGTTCTTTCCATCTGCCGGTGCTCTGTCTGAACATATCCGGCCAGTTCCGGTCTGCAGGCCTCATACGGCTTGTCAGACAGCCGACAGCATATTCATGGGTGCCAGCAGAACCTGATAAACCAGAACCGCCAGAAATCCCACCGATCCGTACGCTGTCATGGTCAGATACCGGCAAAGCGACTCCATCTGCATATGCCGGTTTTTCTCCCTCTGGCGGATATATACCTCCAGCAGACCGCAGACATCTCCTGTCTCCAGCCCTGTTTCCATATGCTGCACCAGCAGCGGATCCACCCAGGGCACTGCAGCCACCGCAGCCTGCCAGCCTGTCCCCTGCCGGATGCTCTGCTTCATCCGGCGGATCTGTGTCTGAAAAACCCGGGATCCTTCCATTGCCTCCAGCACCTCGAACACCATGGCTGTGGATGCCTGTGTCCGAAGCAGGGCTGACAGACAGGATGCCAGATACAGGCTGTGGCTGCTGCGGACATAAGCAGGCTGCAGAAAGATCTCCCTGGCATGCTGCCCCTCCAGCCCCAGATACAGCCACACACCTGATGCCAGCAGTGTCAGCAGCAGCAAACCATAGAGGACGCGGACAGTGCGCATCAGAGCCGGCAGTCCATCCTGCTCCAGAAAATCCAGCATCATGGGCAGGACCATGGCATCGAAAAACAGGATCATGCCGTAAACCCCCGCCAGAATTGCCACCGGATACAGCAGCCTGCCCAGTACCGGTTTCTCCTTCCAGCTCCGGGTTTTGGCCAGTTCACGGATTGTCATGACAGACTGCTGCAGATCCATCACCTTCAGCAGCGGCTTCAGCAGCTTCCACTGAGACTGTGTTCCAAGCACATCCGGCAAAGATCTCCCCTGACGCAGTCCCTCCAGAATCCGCCTCCCTTCCGTCCCCTGAAACGCCAGGGATACCGCCAGCTGTGCCGGAATCCCCAGATGCTGCAGAGACAGAAACACTTCGATTTCCAGCAGCTGGGCTTCATTCGGGAAAATCGCGCCGTGCTTCTTTTTCCGGGATACGTCCGTCTGCAGCAGCCTGATCAGCCAGGTCCTGAAGCCGCCAGAACCCCGGGGGATAAACACCGGTTTCCAGAAGACAGGCGATTTCCTTTCTGGTGATGATTTCATGAATACAGACCTCCTTTCTTTTTCCGCTATCCTGCTTGTTATCCGCCGGCGGATACAGCCGCTGGGACACCACCGCATCCAGCTGTTCCAGAATCAGATCCTCCGGTATCCCCAGATCCTTCAGCCGCCACAGACATTCCCGGCCATCTCCGGCGTGAATCGTTGCCAGCGCAAAATGCCCGGTGAGTGCAGCGGTGAACAGTCTGGAAGCCGCACTGGCCGTCCGGACTTCCTGAATGCAGATCACATCCGGATCATGCCGCATCAGCTCTTCGATGCCCCGCTCATACGTCAGCCCTTCTTCTTCATCCACCTGAATCTGCAGATAGCTGTCATCCGGGATTTCCACCGGATCCTCCAGACTGACACATTTCAGGCCGGATACCCGGCTGGCCTGCCGCAGAATGGCATGCAGCGTGGTGGTTTTTCCTGATCCTGTCGGTCCCACAAACAGCACCAGCCCCTGTCTGCGGCATGACAGGCTCCTGAAAAACTCCGTGACCTCACCATCATCAGAAAGCTCTTCCAGTCCCAGCGCGGCATCCGCCTGCATCAGCCGCAGTACCCCCGTTTCCATCCCGCCGGAGGGCAGCAGAGCAAACCGGCAGTCTGTTCCGGCAATACACCCGGCACCGGACTGCGGCACATGCAGCCTGGTCAGATCCAGTCCCATCCGGAATTTCAGATACTCAAAAAGCGCACCGTCAAATACATCCTGCTCCAGCTTCAGCAGTCCCTCCGGCTGCCTCAGGGAAATCGTCAGATCCTCATCGCGCCGGATAAAATGAATGTCGGTCGCCCGTCGGGACACCCCCAGACGGATCAGCGCGTTCAGCTTTTCTTCCATATACCCTCCCTATGTAGTTATATTCGCCGGATTTCCCGGTTTTTGCGGAATTTCAGTAACAGTAAAAATTTCAGTGTGTCAGCTGCCGTTCCACACCTCCTGATTTCTCTGGAACAGAGAAGGCGGCCACAACCGCAGATCACCGCTGCAATCTACCGTTGTACCGCCTGGTCATGGAAGCGCAAAAAAGCCTGCTGACCGCCGCAGGCTTTTTGCTCGGATAAATCTCTGTACTGACAGAACACCGGTTCTCACCGGAAATAGGGATTCCAGGATTTCTCCTGCCCGATCGTTGTCGCCGGACCATGACCGGGATAGACAATCAGACTGTCCGGCAGCTGCTTCAGTCTGGCAATGCTTTCCTGCATCTGCTGCCAGCTGCCTGTCGGCAGATCCGTCCGCCCAACAGACCCCTGAAACAGGACATCACCGGTGAACGCCATTCCCTGGATGATGTAAACAGTGCTGCCTGTGGTATGGCCGGGCAGGGTGATGGCTTCCACATCAAATCCCCCGATCCGGTTCATTCCGTCCTTTACCGGCTCAGGACGGGCCTGAGAGGACAGATATCCCCCGAAAGCCGAAGAGCCATTCAGCGCAGCACTGGACAGAAAACTGAACTCCAGCGGATTCATGTAGACATCCACGTCATATTCCTGCAGCAGCGCATCCAGCCCGCCGATATGATCAAAATGCGCATGAGTCAGCAGTACAGCTTCCAGTCTGGCATCATGGCGTTTCAGGATCTGCTTCAGATCCCGGAAGTCATCCCCGGGATCAATGACCAGCGCCCGGCCATCCTCAATCAGTACATAACAGTTGGCCTGGACTGGTCCAAGCGGCACACAAATGACTTTCATATTCGTTTACTCCGTTAAACAGAAAAAAGACCGCAATAGTCCGGTCTTCTTACTTCTTCTCCTTGTGCTCAGTCTGAGCATTGCACTTCTTGCAATACTTCTTAACCGTCATCCGTTCCGGATGTTTCTTTTTATTTCTGGTGCCGATGTAGTTTTCTTCACCGCAGACGGCGCACTTGAAAGTGATACGATCTCTCACGCTTCAGACCTCCCTCTTTTTTCCATACACATTGATATTAGCACAGAAAAAGACCAGTACGCAACACATCGAAATACGGTCAATCCATGCGATCAATCCATGCAGAGCAGACCGGATCAGATCCGGACCATCCATACAACCCGGTTCAGCAGTGCCGTTCCAGATATCCCCGCAGCTGAACCGGATCATCAATTCCATCCGCAGCCACATCCCGGCCAAACCCATACCGGCACCAGACAAAGGAAATCCCGGCATTCTCTGCACTCACCATGTCTCCGGCCGTATCACCCGCATACCAGGCCTCATCCAGACCATTTCTCTCCATCAGGATCCGGATGTTGTCCGCTTTGCCAAGACCTGTATCTCCATGGGAAATACAGTCATCCACCGCATCCTGCAATCCGGAGACAGTCAGAAACGTTTCGATATATCCACTCTGACAGTTGGAAGCAATTCCGATCCAGTAATCCCGACTCAGATCCCGGATGACATCCGCCGCCCCCGGATACAGACAGGCTTTCCCCGAAAACAGCAGATCCCGGTTTTCTGCCCGTTCCGCCGCCCGGATCAAAGGCTCCCGGACAGCCGGATCCAGCTCCGGGAAAACTGCAGCGCCAAAGACATCCATCGGCTTTCCCATCAGAGACGTCAGCAGCTCAAACGTGAGCCCCGGTCTGAATCCAGCCTCTTCGAATACCCGGTTCCAGGTCGTGACCACCGGTTTTCTTGTATCCCAGAGAGTTCCATCCAGATCGAAAATCAGCGCCGGCTTCCTCATGCCGCCACAGTCTGAATCCCTGTTCATCGTTTCTGCACCTGTCCTCTTTCTCTCAGTCATTCCTGCATTTCCACAGCCTTATGCCAGCGGATTCTCCCAGATTTCCACCAGCTCAAAACTGCCGCTCTGTGCATCCCAGTCAAACACCGCCACGCTGCAGTTCCCGAACACCCGCGGCGACTGGCCGACAGCTTCCAGAAAAGCAGCAATCGCGCATCCATGGCTCACCGCCAGAACTGACTGAAATCCATCCCGTTCCATCACCTCCGTCAGCGTGCCTTTCATGCGCTCTGCAACCACGGAGAACAAATCCCCGCCGTATACCGGCAAAGACGTCTTCCAGTCACAGGGAATCATTTTATTCAGCCAGCCTTCGTAGATCCCGAAACTCATTTCCTTGATCCCCTTCAGCCGTTCATAAGGAAGATCCGTCACACATTCCAGCGTATCACTCGCCCGCTCCTGCGTGGAGCAAACCGCAAGATCCAGGTGAATATTGCGATCCGCAAAAAACCGATCCCTGGTACATGCCGCCTGCTGCTTTCCCAGTTCTGTCAATGGTGAATCACACACACCCTGCACTCTGTCCTGCTCATTGAACATCGTCCGGCCATGCCGCATCAGATACAATCTCTTCTTCATGAGTTCATCTTACCAGCCATTCTGACTATCCCGACAGGAAATCAGCGTGAATGCGGTTTCGGGTTTACTGCCGATGGGGCCTGCGGCCCTGGGCGGGGCCCGAATCAGATGCGTGGGCTGTCTGCATGTAATTTGAAAGTAAAAAAACCGATACCCTTTCGGATACCGGCTTTCTCAGTGGCCATGTGTTATTTTTGCCTTTCGGCTATCGTCACCGCAAGAGAGCTTGACTTCTGTGTTCGGGATGTTTACAGGTATTTCCTCTCTGCCATGATGACCACTTCTGGATTCATATCTCCACCAGTCTCTGAAAACCATACTCGATATCTCTTCCTGT
>NZ_CAJUPA010000060.1 GCF_910588395.1 uncultured Faecalibaculum sp.
TCATGGCAGAGAGGAAATACCTGTAAACATCCCGAACACAGAAGTCAAGCTCTCTCACGGTGACGATAGCCGAAAGGCAAAAATAACACATGGCCACTGAGAAAGCCGGTATCCGAAAGGGTGCCGTTTTTTTATTTCAGAGTATACGCAGACAGCACTCCCATCTGATCTCCAGCCCCGGCCAGGGCCGCAGGTCCCATCAGCACAGAGGTTAACAATTTAACCGGTTCCATCCGGTTTTCTCCTGCTATCATACAAAGGAAGAAACAAAACCCCGGCAGGATGCCGGAAGCATCAATGGAGGCTGTTATGCAAGACAGGGAGATTGAAAACAAACTGCTGTATTCTGTGTTTGCGCGAAATCATTCACAGGCGGGTACACTGAAAGAGGTCGAAGGAGATCTGGAGCGGATCCGGGGACTGGGAGCGGACATTCTCTGGCTGCTGCCGGTGCAGCCTTCCGGTGAACAGGACAGAAAGGGCAAAGACGGGAGTCCCTATGCCATTCAGGACTACCGCCGGATAGATCCGAAGCAGGGAACCTGGGAAGATCTGAAATCACTGACGGAGAAAGCCCATGCTCTGGGGATGAAGGTGATCGTGGATGTGGTCTACAACCATACGTCGCCGGATTCGGTTCTGACCCGGGAACATCCGGCGTGGTTCTTCATGGATGATACAGGGAACCGGCACTCTCTGGTGGCGGACTGGAGCGATATTGTGGATCTGGACTACGGGCAGCGGGACTTGTGGGGTTACCAGATCGAGACGCTGAAGCAGTTTGCGGCTATGGTGGACGGCTTCCGCTGCGATGTGGCGAGCCGGGTTCCGGCGGGGTTCTGGAAGGAAGCCAGGGAAGCCTGCAGCGTGGTGAATCCGGATCTGTTCTGGCTGGCGGAAAGCTGCCATCTGCCGTTTGTAAAATTCTGCCGGGATCAGGGCCGGGTGGGAGAAAGTGAATCTGCCCTGTGTCAGGCAGCTTTTGATGTGCTGTATGACTATGATGCGTTCCCGGACCAGCTGCTGGTGATGCAGCAGAAGGCTCCGGTGAGTCAGTGGACGGATGCACTGGTGCGGCAGGATGCCATGCTGCCGCCGGAGGCTGTCAAACTGCGGTATCTGGAAAATCACGATCAGCCCCGGGCGATGGCCTGCGGCTGGGATGAGAGTCTCTGGAGGAACTGGACGGCACTGCTGTTTTCCCTGAAGGGACTGCCAATGCTGTATCACGGGCAGGAGCAGAGAGAGACACATCTGCCCAGTATCTTCGATCAGGACCCAATTGACTGGAAAGAGGATCAGGAAGCGGCGGACTGGATCCGGCGGTGCAAAGCGGTCAGAACCCGGTATTTCAAGCCTGGGGTTCCGGTTCTCTATGAACCGGATGACGGGAACGGTTCCCTGGCGCTGAACCGCAATGGCCTGCGGGCGCTGTTCCGGCTCCAGGACAAAGGACAGGACAGGATCCCGGCGGGTCTGCCCGATGGAGAGTACATCAATCTCTTCACCGGTGAACCGGTGCAGATCCGGGCGTCACAGGCAGACAGCGACAATCTGCCGCTGCTGGTCAGAGATCCCCTGGCAGATACCCGCTGCAGGCTGCAGTAAGCGGTGACTGTCTTTGGAAAACACACAAAACCCGGAGGAAAACAGCGGTGTGGCTGTCTTCCTCCGGGTTGTTTTCTGTTTGTGCCGCAGCGGGCTGGCTGTGTGCAGACTGCTGCAGTCAGATGGACTGATGCATGCAGTCAGCGCCTGGGGCGGAATCGTCCTCAGTCGTTTTCCGGAATGGCACCGTATTCCTTCAGAACCAGCTCGATGTCCGTGCCTTTGATCTTTTTCAGCAGCTCCCGCATGGCCAGTTTTTCCATGGGATTGGTCACCATGTCTGTCAGCGGCTTGCCATCCCGCATGTGCACGGCTGCCTTGAGCATATCCCGCACATCATAGGCTGATCCCCAGACCTCGGGTACCGCCCGTTCGATGTCCAGCAGATCATACACCGCTTCCATACCGGTGCGCATGGAGTATTCCGTGGTGAAAATCGTATCCCGGGGTGTCTCGGCGAACTGGCCGATGAATGCAAAGTTCTTCGATCCCTTCGGACGCACCAGCGGACGGTCGTCCTTTTTCCGGGGCATGAAGAACGCAGTGACAAAAGGCATCATGCAGGGAATCGTGTTGCAGTGGTTTGCTGCCAGATCATGGATCTTCTCTTCAGGAACGCCGATGTGATACAGCCATTCTTCGCAGATTTCCTCGCCGGTGCAGTCCCGCATCGGTTTTTTCACATAATCGCCTTCCCGGTCCGTGAACAGGCCGTAGACCCAGACCAGGGCGTGTCCATCCGGCTGGTTCCGGAACTGCGGCTGGCGGTTGATGGTCCAGGACAGCAGCCAGGCGGAGTCCTTTGCGGTGACGATGCCACCGGTCACAACGTGACCTGTCAGCACATCCCGGCCGGTGATTGCCTTGATGTAGGGGAAAATTTCTTCGTCCAGGGTCTCCACTGTGGCGGATTCCCAGTTGGTTTTCTCCACATCTCCGCAGAATTTCTCCGGGTGACCGAAATCATCGGACTGTTTTGCGATTTTCTTCCAGGTGCTCCAGCCCCCGTCATCTGCCAGGTCGTCGTTCAGCTTTGCCGGTTCGGTCTGGGATCCGAAAGCCGAGTTCTCCACCAGACCGCCTACGGTCAGGAACAGCAGATCGTTTTCTGTCAGGGAAATCGTCTCCAGTCTGTCGTCCCGTTTCACGGTGATGGACTGCGCCAGTTTTTCGTCCTGCCGCACCACGAACTGCACATCCTCCAGCTTCACGCCGTACTCGAATTTCACGCCTTTGCTCTCCAGGTATTTCACCATGGGCAGGATCATGGACTCATACTGGTTGTATTTCGTGAAGCGCAGTGCGGACAGATCCGGCAGCCCGTCAATGTGGTGTACAAAACGCTGCATGTACCGCTTCATTTCCAGGGCCGAGTGCCAGTTTTCAAAGGCAAACATCGTCCGCCAGTACAGCCAGAAGTTCGAGTTCAGGACTTCGTCATCGAAGACATCTTCGATTGTCTTGTCTTCCAGGTCCTTTTCCGGTGTCAGATACAGCTTCAGGATCTGCTCCTGCGCCTTGTCCGATACGGCGAATTTCTTGTCCGTATGCGCATCCTGACCCCGGTTTTCCGTTACCCGGCACAGGGAATAGTTGGGATCGTCCCTGTTCAGCCAGTAGTACTCGTCCAGCACGGAATAGTCGGCGTTTTCAATGGAAGGCCCATCCCGCAGAATGTCCCACATGACTTCGAAATGGTTGTCCATTTCCCGGCCGCCCCGCATGGTGTAGCCCAGCAGCGGATACTGCCAGCCGTCCATGGCGCCGCCGGGAATCGGATCCTTTTCCAGAATGTGGATGTTTTCTCCGGGCATTTTTGCGTCCCGGACCAGGAAAAATGCCGCAGAGAGCCCGGCGAGACCGCTGCCCATGATATAGGCGTGTTTGTTTTCAATGTCCTTTGGCACCCGCGGATGCGCGAAGGCTTCGTAGTTGCCGCTTCCGTAATGGAACATGTTTCATCACCTCGGCACCATTTTAGAAAAATCTCCATTTGCCGGTCAGCCGTCATGCCCTGCAGCAGTACACAGTGACAAATGTGTCTGAACCGGCCAGCAGGGTGGGAAAACGCAGGTTTCCCACCCTGCACGCCGTTTTCGCGAATTCCGGCAGTCCGGGAGTGAGGAGCCGGTGCGGAATATATCCAGTCAGGGGTTTCCGGCTCAGATGGATACCGGCTTCAGATTGCCGAAAGGCGGCCTGAAGCCGGGACTTTGTCTGGTGGAAGCGCAGAAAACCGCCGGCTGCTTTCCCCGAAGCAAAAGCGGCTGGCGGCTGGTCTGCGGTTTGCAGGATGTGCGGGGCTAACGGCGGATTTCGGTCATGTCCCGGACCACCTGGGTGATCTGGGGGATACCGGCTACCTGATTCCGGATGTGGCCGGAGTCCAGCAGCCGGATGTCCCGGATTCCTGCCTGCAATGAGCTTTCAATGCCCGCCAGGGAATCCTCGATCACTGTGATGTCCTGCAGGGGCACCTGGATGTTTTCGGCGGCGTCCTGGAACATGGCGGTTTTGTTTTCGTATGTTCCGTCGTCGTACACGATGTCTGCCGGATCGATCCACCGGTCCAGGCGGAAATTTTCCACGAAGAAATCAATGTTGGGTTTGATGGAAGCCGAGGCGATTGTAAAGGGGACACCTGCGGCTGTCAGTTCATCAAAGAGTGCTTCCGCACCCTGGATGAGATGAAAGGAGGCTGCATCGGCTTTGCAGAACTGACGGTAGTACTCTTCCTTGAGCAGGGAATACCGGTCTTCCAGTTCCGGGTTTTCCATTCCGCCGTTTAAGTAGCGGATGATCAGTTTATTGGGACGGCCGTTCATTTTTTCGTGCAGCTCCTCCTCTGTGATGTCTCTTCCCCGGAGCTGGCGGGAAATGCGGTTCCAGGCAAGGACGTGCTTGTCGTTGTCCAGAAATAGCGTGCCGTTGAAGTCGAATATGACGCCTTTCATTGTTCCTCCTCGTTTTTGACTTTGACCTGGCGGATCCGGGTGTATTCCCGGTAGTGGTCCGCCACGTCCTGGGACAGTGTGCTGTCCGTGATCAGTTCATCTATGTTGTACAGATGTTCGTATACGTAAAAATCCTCCCGGTTGAATTTCCGGCTGTCTGCCAGCAGATAGACGTTTCTGGCGTTGCGGCAGGCAATGGCCTGCATTTCCCCTTCTTCCAGGGAGGAAGTGGTGAGTTCGTCATCGGCGATTCCATTGCAGGAAATGAAGGCTTTCGTGAATTTCAGGTCCCGCAGGGTCTGGTTGGTCAGGGTGCCGGCAAAGGTACCGGTGTTGGACCGGTAGGTGCCTCCCACCAGAACCACCCGGTCCTGCAGCTTGTCTTTCAGGGCTTCAAAAGCCGGCAGGGAGGGGGTCACTACCCGGACATCCCGGTCCGGCAGCAGCGTGGCCATCATTTCCAGCGTGGTGCCCGGGCCCAGAAAAATGGTTTCGTGATCCTGCACCGCCTGCGCTGCACAGCGGGCAATGGCGAGTTTTTCCTCGATCTGCACCGTGGATTTCTGCAGGTGAGAGAGTTCGAAGTCGATGTTGTAGTCCAGGGACTGGGCTCCACCCCGGACCCGGATCAGCTTGCCTGCCTTTTCCAGTTCGTCCAGGTCCCGGCGCACAGTCATATCGGAGACAGCCAGTGCCTCCATGATGTCCGCGGTGTCCACGATGCCCTTGTCATTGACCATCTGAAGTATTTTTGTCAGTCGTTCCCGTTTCAGCATCCGGTTGCTCCTTTCACAATCCTGTTATACCGTTTCCCGGCGTTCCAGTCAATAGAATCGAACAGAAATAAACAGAAAATCCGAATACATCCATCAAGAACTGATAAAAATTGTTTGAAAAAGCGATTGAAACCGTTGACATAGCCGGAATATCCTGCGTATACTGTGGCTGTAACCAAACAAGTGAAACAAAAACGAACAAATTCAAACGAATCACAGGAAACGAAAGAAGAAGGAGGAACCTGTATGAAAACACTTCCGGAAGATTTTATCTTCGGCGGTGCCACCGCTGCCTATCAGGCAGAAGGCGCCACGAAGGAAGGCGGCAAGGGCCCGGTGGCCTGGGATGATTATCTGGAAAAACAGGGGCGGTTTCTCGCGGATCCCGCCAGCGATTTCTACCACAAATACCCCGAAGATCTTGAACTCTGTTCCATGTTCGGAGTCAACGGCATCCGGCTGTCCATTGCCTGGAGCCGGATTTTCCCGGAAGGAACCGGACGTGTCAATCAGGAAGGGGTCGATTTCTATCACAAGGTACTGGCGGAAGCACAAAAGCGGGGCATCAAGGTGTTTGTGACCCTGCACCACTTCGACACGCCCAAGGCGCTCTTTGACCAGGGGGATTTCCTGAACCGGGACACAATCGATGCCTTTGTGGACTATGCCCAATTCTGCTTTGAGGAATATCCCGAGGTGGAGTACTGGACGACCTTCAATGAAATCTATCCCATTGCCACAAACCAGTATCTGCTGGGAATCTTCCCGCCGGGAATCAAATACGATCTGTCAAAAGTCATTGCCTGCCTCCACAACATGATGGTGGCCCACGCCCGGACAGTGAACCTGTTCAAGGAAGGCGGCTATGCCGGGCAGATCGGTGTGGTCCACTCTCTGGAAACCAAGTATCCGGCTTCCGATGCCCCGGAAGACGTGCATGCGGCATTCCTGGATGATGCCCTGAGCATCCGCTTCCTGCTGGATGCCACGTACAAAGGCGGCTATTCCAGGGAAACGCTGGAGGCGCTGGATGAGATCTGCGCCGCCAATGATGCTGCTTATGATTTCCCGGAAGAGGACTTCATCGAACTGGAGAAGGCGAAGGACCGCAATGACTATCTGGGCATCAATCACTACTCCAGCCACTTTGTGAAAGCCTACAACGGCGAAAATGCCATTCACCACAACGGCACCGGAGACAAGGGCACCGGGTCCTACAAGGTGAAGGGCATCGGTGAGCGCATCTACAAGGAAGGGCTGGAACGGACTGACTGGGACTGGCTGATCTACCCCCAGGGTCTGTATGATCTGCTGCAGCGGATCAAACGGGATTACCCCAACTACAAAGCCATTTACATCACGGAAAACGGCATGGGGTACAAAGATGTGTTCCAGGACGGGATCATCATGGATGGACCCCGCATTGACTACATCAGAAAGTATCTGGGTGCAGTGGCGGATGCCATTGAACAGGGTGTCAATGTGAAGGGCTACTTCCTCTGGTCGCTGATGGATGTGTTCTCCTGGTCCAATGGATACAACAAGCGCTACGGCCTGTTCTTCGTGGACTTCGAGACGCAGAAACGCTATCCCAAGGAATCCGCCTGGTGGTACAAGCAGCTGGCAGAGACAAAGACAATTTTATAAGGAAAGAAAAAGAAAAGGAGACAGCAAAAATGACGAAAGACGAAATGAATATGGTGGGCTTTGAAATCGTGGCCTATTCCGGAGATGCCCGCAGCACACTGCTGCAGCTGCTGAAGGAAGTGCGTTCCGGCAACTTCGCCAATGTGGAGGCGCTGCTGGCGGATGCAGATGAAAACATCAACCAGGCACACCGTTCCCAGACACAGATCCTGGCAGCGGAAGCGTCCGGAGACAACATGGATATGGGCTTCATCTTCGTGCACGGACAGGATCACCTCATGACCACGATCCTGCTGCGGGATCTGATCACCGACATGGTGGAACTGTACAAGCGGAGCTGAGATCATGAACGCGATCATCGGATTTATTGAAAAGGGCAAGCCTTTCTTCAACAAACTGGCAGGGAATGCTTACCTGCAGGCGATCCGGGACGGGTTTCTGGCAGCCATGCCAGCCATCCTGTTCTCGAGCATTTTCATTCTCTGCGCGGCGCTTCCCGAAGTCTTCGGCATCGTGCTGCCGGAGGCAGTCAGCGGCTGGCTGTGGCGGGTCTACAACCTGTCCATGGGCATCGTGGGCATCCTGGTGGCAGCCACCACAGCCCGGGCCCTGGGAGAAAACTTCCAGCGCAGACTGCCCAAAGGCATGACGATGAATGTCGTTTCCATCATGCTGGCTTCCATTTCCGGTTTCCTGATGCTGGCGGTGACGGAAATTGACGGCGGAATCGATGTGACCTATCTGGGCACCAAGGGCCTGCTCTGTTCCTTCATCTCGGCGTTCATCACCGCGAACATGTACAGGTTCTGCACGTTGAAGAACATCACCATCAAGATGCCGCCGGAAGTACCCGGGGTCATCTCCAATGTGTTCAAGAATGTGTTCCCGTTTTCCTTCTCCGTTCTGTGCTGTGTGGCCATTGATTTTGTTTCCACGCAGTTCTTCGGCGTGAGATTTGCGGAAAGTCTGATCACCCTGTTCTCCCCGCTGTTCAGTGCTGCAGATTCCTATTTTGGCCTGGGGCTGATTGCAGGGGCAATGGCATTCTTCTGGTTTCTGGGCATTCACGGTCCTTCCATCGTGGAGCCGGCGGTGGCAGCTGCCATTTATGCGAATGTGGAAGCCAACCTGATGCTGGTGCAGAACGGCGAGCAGGCTTCCCATGCCCTGACAGTTGGATTCAACAACTTCATTGCCTGCCTGGGTGGGACGGGCTGCACGCTGGTGGTGCCCTTCCTGTTCATGTGGATCTGCAAGTCCAGACAGCTGAAGGCAGTGGGCAAGGCGTCGTTCCTGCCGGTGATTTTCAATGTCAATGAGCCGATTCTTTTCGCGGCGCCCATTGTCCTGAACCCGTATTTCTTTGTACCGTTCCTGCTGGCTCCCATTGCCAATGCGGTTCTGTTCAAGTTCTTCATTGATGTTCTGAACATGAATTCCTTCATCTATGTGCTCCCCTGGGCTACACCTGCCCCGGTAGGACTTTTCCTGGGGACTGGCATGGCACCCATGGCCCTGCTGTGTGCCGTGGTGCTGATTGCCGTGGATGCGCTGATCTACATTCCCTTTGTCAAAGCCTATGACTCCAATCTCGTGGCGGAAGAAGCATTCAAAGCCTCTGCACCGGAGAGCCGGGAGGAGCCGGCACCGGTACAGAGTGCGGCAGCTGCCCGGCAGGAACCGGCTCAGGCTGCCGCAGAGGCCCCGGCGTCTGTGAGCGAAGACAAGCCGCTGAATGTGCTGGTGCTCTGCGTGGGTGCAGGTACTTCGGCGATGTTTGCCAATGCGGTGAACAAAGGGGCAGAGGAAAAGCACCTGCCGGTGAAGGCGCAGGCAGAGGCCTTCGGGTCTCATACCGGGATCCTGGATGAGTTCCAGCTGGTGGTGCTGTCCCCGCAGGTGCAGTCCCGCTATGATGAGATCAAAAGCGATGCGGACAGGTACGGGATCAAAGTGGTGAAAACCAAAGGTGCGCAGTATATCGGGCTGACCCGGGATCCGGCGGGCGCGGTGGATTTCGTGGTCCGGGAATCGCAGGACTAACGTCATGAGAATACTGGTAACAGGAGGTGCCGGCTATATCGGCAGTCACACTGCGGTGG
>NZ_CAJUPA010000061.1 GCF_910588395.1 uncultured Faecalibaculum sp.
ATAAACGCGGTTGTCGACTTGAGCATCAGGCAGCAAGTGCTTACGGAATCAAGGCACTTTACGAAAAAGCATAAACAAAACCCCGGGGAAACCCGGGGCGTTTTTTAATGCCTCACCATTTGAACATCTGCCTCAAATTAACGTCAGTTGGGCAGAGTACATATAAATAGGGTAGAAATCCGAAATCCAACTGTACAACCCCTATCAACTTAATAGTGACAAACTAGTGACAAATGAGGTAAAAAGCCTTTATGTAAAGGGGCAGATTTGAACACAGAAGTCAAGCTCTCTTGCGGTGACGATAGCCGGAAGGCAAAAATAACACATGGCCACTGAGAAAGCCGGTATCCGAAAGGGTGCCGTTTTTTTTATTTCGGAGTACATGCAGACAGCACAGTCATCCGATCCCGGGCCCCGGCCAGGGCCGCAGGCCCCATCGGCAGAATAATTGTATTATACGTGTCAGGACGTATTGATGGACAGGTTGAGGTACGCTGAAAAATCCGATATGATACCACCGGATGCGAAGGAGGCAAAGAGTATGCCCAGTCAGGTTGTAGTAGGCACTCAGTGGGGTGACGAAGGAAAAGGAAAAATCGTGGATGTTCTGGCGGAACAGGCGGATATGGTTGTCAGATTCCAGGGAGGAGACAACGCAGGTCATACGCTTGTTGTAAATGGAAACAAGCATGTGCTGCATTTGCTGCCAAGCGGCGTGCTGCATGAAGAAGGCACCTGTGTGATTGGCCCGGGTGTGGTGTGCAATCCATTTGTTCTGCTGGAGGAGATGGAGACGCTGGAAAAAAGCGGATTGTCCACTGATCACATCATCATTTCCGACCGTGCCCACATCCTGATGCCTTATCACCGCTATCAGGATCATCTGGAGGAAGCGGAGAAGGAAAACAAAATCGGAACCACAGGAAGAGGAATCGGCCCGGCGTATGCGGATAAATATGCCCGCCGGGGGCTGCGGTTCCATGAATTCATGGATCTGGATTCTTTTCTGGAGAAACTGAAAACCAATCTGGCTCACAAAAACCGTCTCTTTACAGGGGTATACGGCGCTGCGCCGATGGATTATGAAGAAATGGCGGAGCAGTTCAGAAAGATTCACGGACGGATTGTGCCGATGATCAAGGAAACCACGCATCTGGTGAACAATGCACTGGATGAAGGGAAAACGGTGCTGTTTGAAGGGGCGCAGGCCTGCATGCTGGATATCAACTATGGTACATATCCGTATGTGACGTCTTCCAGTCCCACGAGTGCTGGTGTGACGGAAGGTGCCGGGATCGCACCGAGCCGAATCAATCAGGTATTCGGAGTTGTCAAGGCGTATTCCACGCGTGTGGGAGAAGGGCCTTTTGTGACGGAGCTGGAGGATGAGACTGGCGAGTGGATCCGCAGGCAGGGCGGAGAATATGGGGCAACCACAGGCCGTCCCCGCCGGACAGGCTGGCTTGATCTCATGGTTGTGGCACATGCGGCGATGCTGAATGGTCTGACGGATATCACTTTGACGAAGATTGATGTGCTCACAGGCCTGGATGAGCTGAAGATCTGCACCGGATATGAGATCGATGGAGAGGTTTTCACGTATGTTCCTTCGGATCAGGAGCTGGTTGCCCGAGCAAAGCCGGTTTACAAAACTCTTCCGGGATGGAAGGAAGACATCACACAGATCCGTGAGTATGACAAGCTGCCGCAGGAAGCCAGAGACTACATCTCGTTTATTGAGGAGTATGTGGGTGTTCCTGTAACGCTGGTTTCTGTGGGACCGGATCGGGAGAACAATATTTATCGCGAGTCATAATCTTGGTACAGCCGTCTTTTTATGCCTAAGATAAGGGCAGAAGAGCCGGTGTATCTACCGGAGGAGGACTGTTATGAGACGTGAATGCGCAGAAGCTGCTTACAAGATGATCAGAAGTGGCATGACGATCGGACTGGGCGGTGGCAGAACGATCCAGTATCTGATTGAGTTCATCAATATGGGAAATCTGGAAAACATCAAGGTTGTGACCCCGAGCATGGCGACGGCTCTGGCTTGCAAATCCCACGGGATTACGGTAGTGCCAACATGGCTGACGTCAGCTCTGGATATTGCCTTTGATGGCTGTGACCAGGTGGATGCTTCTCTGAATGCGCAGAAAACTGCAGGTGCGATTCTCACCCAGGAGCGGATCGTGGCGGCGATGGCGAAGGAATATGTGGTTCTGGTGGACAGTTCCAAGCTGGTGCAGAAGCTGACGTTCGAGTATCCGGTGGCAGTGGAAGTCATTCCCGAAGCTTTCAGTTTCGTAAAAGCCAAACTGGAGCAGATGGGGGCCCAGGTGGCATGGCGGACTGGCACTGGAAAAGATGGAGGCGTCATGACAGATCAGGGCAATCCCATTCTGGATGCGGCATTCAGCTCTGTGCAGGATCCTGCAGCGCTGAACGAGTCGATTTCCTCCATACCGGGTGTGGTGGATACATCTCTGTTTGTGGATGTGGTCACCCGGGCTGTGGTGGCTCAGCCGGATGGATCGGTTCAGATCATAGACCGTCCCTGAGTCAGAAATTTGCAGTCATCAGACATGAAAAGCCTTCCGCAGAGGCTGTGTTCGCTGAGGCGACGCAGCCGGCGGAAGGCTTTTTTGCTGTTGTATGGAAATTGTTCCGGTTTCCGCGGCTTTCATATTGCCTGATGACGAAGGCAGTACATCAGGATGGAACCTGCCACGGCCACGTTCAGGCTTTCAAAGGCGTCCATTTCAATGTAGACCGTATCTGTGCACAGCCGGATCAGTTCTTCCCGGATTCCCTGTCCTTCATTGCCCAGAACCAGCGCCCACCGGCTGGGTGCTTTCAGATCCGCAAGGGGAATGCTTTCATGATGCAGGGCAGCGGCAAAGACGGGCATGTCCTGTTTCAGCTCTCTGATCCGGGTATCCGGATCGCAGGGCAGTACCGGAATGTGGAAAACGGCTCCCTGAGATGCCTGCAGGGCTTTGGGACCAAAGGGATCGGCGCAGTGACTGGTGCAGTATACAGCGCTGATTCCAAAGCTGCAGGCGGAGCGGATCAGCGTTCCCAGATTTCCCGGATCCTGTACATCATCCAGCAGCAGGACGCGCTGGAGCGCAGCGGGTATATGGCAGTTGGGTTTGCGGACTGCTCCGATGATCCAGGGATCGGATTCCTGCAGGGAGAGCCGGTTCAGAACCGGCTGTGTGCAGATCACTGATGCGGATTCAGGGACCCAGTCGGGAATGTCATGGGTATCGAGAATGAACAGAGTTTCCAGAAGACCGGCCTCCAGTGCTTCCTGCACCATGTGCTCTCCTTCAACCAGAAACCGCTGCTGGCGGTCCCTTTCCTTTTTCCGGTGAAGCTTGCTCAGCTCTTTGACTGTATTGTTTTTGGCGGATTCAATGCGTTTCATGTGATTCTCCTCGCTGTTTTCCGTAATGGCAGGCGCAGCTGACGACATAATGGTAACAGAATGAAGAGGTGACGATTCATCAAAAGCGCAGTAGGTGGTGGCCTGCTGCGGGAGGGGACAGCCGGAAGTTGGAAAGAGGAGCAGCAGGATGTACACCCTGACAGCTGATCCGCTGACTAATCCGGCTGCATGACAGAAGCGGGAACCGGTTGCGGGAAAAATCCAATCTCTGTATAATGAAACATATTTGCAACGGGAAGCCTGTTTCACCGCCGGCTTCCACGAATACAGCCAAAGCAAAGACAGGACATAGTAATCCTTTACCCCCGGACAGAGAGTCGGCAGCTGGTGGAAAGCCGATGCGGGAAAGCAGGATGAATTCACCCTGGAGCAGGAGCAAATCTCCTCCGTATCAGACGGTTATCATGAAAGAGAGCGCACGGCGAAGCAGGATGGTACCGCGGGTTATGCCCGTTCCTGCATTCGTCGTTTTTTTGTGCAGAAAGGATGAGAAATATGGATGAAATGCAGAAGCTGCAGCAGACAGCGCTGGAGGAAATCAGCCAGGCTGCCACGACGGCGGACCTGAATGATCTTCGTGTCCGGTATCTGGGCAAAAAAGGATCCGTACAGGCACTGATGAAGAACATGAAGTCGCTGCCTGCAGCCGAAAAACCGGCGTATGGTCAGAAAGTGAACGGCCTGAAACAGGAACTTCAGACGGCGATGGATGCCAGAAAAGAGATGCTGGAGAAAGCGGAACTGGACCG
Organism: uncultured Faecalibaculum sp.; assembly: GCF_910588395.1. Lineage (GTDB taxonomy): Bacteria > Bacillota_I > Bacilli_A > Erysipelotrichales > Erysipelotrichaceae > Faecalibaculum. The sequence goes on from NZ_CAJUPA010000061.1 coordinate 4,201, forward strand.
CCGGATTGCCGGAGAAAAAATCGATGTGACGCTTCCCGGACGTCAGCCTGCTGCCGGATCGCTGCACCCGCTGACACTGGTGCAGCAGGAGCTGGAGGATCTGTTTGTGGGACTGGGTTATCAGGTGATTGAAGGACCGGAAGTGGTGGAAGACCTGTACTGCTTTGAACGGGCCAACATTCCCAGGGATCATCCCGCCCGGGACATGCAGGACTCTCTGTACATTGATCCGGAACATCTGCTCCGGACTCACACCACAGCACTGCAGATGAAAGTTCTGGAAGAAGAAGCCCCCCGGGACATCAAAGTCATCTGTCCGGGAAAGGTCTACAGACGGGATGACGATGATGCAACACACTCTCATCAGTTCACACAGATGGAGGGTCTGGTCATCGGCGAGCATATTTCTCTGGCGGATCTCAAAGGAACGCTGGAGTTCCTGGCCAGGAAGATGTTCGGCCAGGACCGGGAAATCCGGTTCCGTCCCAGTTACTTCCCCTTCACGGAGCCCAGCGTGGAAGTGGATGTGACCTGCCATGTCTGCGGCGGCAAAGGCTGTCCCACCTGCAAGCATACCGGATGGATTGAGATTCTCGGCGCCGGAGAAGTTCATCCCCATGTTCTGGAAATGGCCGGATACGATCCGGCGAAGGCACAGGGGTTTGCCTTCGGTGTGGGCATTGAACGGGTGGCGATGCTGAAATACGGCATTGATGACATCCGGCATTTCTATACCAACGACAAGCGTTTCGCCAGCATGTTCGGGCGGTTTGAATAGGAGGCTAGCATGAGAATTTCAAGAAAATGGCTCAGCCAGTATATGGATCTGTCGGATCTAAGCCTGGAAGAACTTGCGGAAAAAATCACAGCTGCCGGTTTTGAAGTGGAAGGCACCGAAATTCTGGGACAGGGAACGGGTCTGGTCATCGGACAGGTTCTGACCTGTGAACCCCATCCGGATTCGGATCATCTGCATGTGACCACAGTGGACACCGGGGATGAAGTTCTGAACATCGTCTGCGGTGCCCCCAATGTGGCTGCCGGTCAGAAAGTCATCGTGGCCCGACCCGGTGCCAGACTGCCCGGCGGGGAAATCAAGGCAGGCAAAATCCGGGGTGTGGAATCCTGCGGGATGATCTGCGCGCTGTTCGAACTGGGTGTGGACCGGCACCTGCTCTGTCAGGAACAGATCGACGGCATCGAAATCCTGCCGCAGGATGCACCGGTGGGACATGAAGATCCCCTGGAGTATCTGGGATACCGGGATGAGATCCTGGAAATCGGTCTGACACCCAACCGCAGTGACTGTCTGGCAGCCTTCAACATGGCAGCGGAAGCCGGTGCCATTCTGAACCGCCCGGTGACTTTGCCGGCGTTTGAAGGCGCTGCGGATGAAGGAAAGCCCACGGATGCCATCTGCCGGACAGAAACCGAAGGATGCAGCCTGTTCATGGAAAAAGTCATCGGGTCTGTCACCATCAAGCCTTCTCCCAAATGGATGCAGGAACTGCTGCGGGCTTCCGGGATGCATTCCATCAACAACGTGGTGGATATTTCGAATATCGTCATGCTGGAAACCGGACAGCCGATGCATTTCTATGACATCGACGCCATTGCCGGTCATGAGATCACAGTCAAAGACGGTTTTCGGGAATCGTATACAGCGCTGGACGGCGTTGCATATCAGCTGGAACCGCAGGATCTGGTGATCACCAATCAGGGCCGTCCCATTGGCATTGCCGGTATCATGGGCGGGGAAGATTCCAAGATCCTGGATACGACCAGGGGACTGATCATTGAATGTGCTCTCTTCGATCACGTGCGGATCCGGAATACCGCCCGGCGTCTGAATCTGAACACGGAAGCCAGCCAGCGGTATCAGAAGGGAATCGAACCCCTGGCAGCGCAGAAAGCCATGGACCGGGCAGTTCAGCTCCTGAAAGAGTATGCAGATGCCACAGACATCGAAGCCACTGTCATTGCCGGCAGCGACGGGTACAAGCCCAGGGAAATCACCTGCACCCTGGAAGAAATCAATCACCGGCTGGGTACGGATTTCAAGCTGGAGGAAGTCGTGGATGTTCTGGAAAGACTGCACTTTTCTCCGGTGACGGAGAATGGAATCATCCGGGTGACGATTCCCAGCTGCCGCACGGATATGGAAGGCATGGCGGATGTGTCGGAAGAAGTCATCCGCCTGCTGGGATATGACCGTCTGCCATCCACACTGCCGGAAATGCCCATGACAGAAGGAAAACTGGATCCGATGCAGCGCATGACCCGCATGACCCGCACGATGTTCTCGGAGCTGGGATTCCAGGAAGCGCTGACCTACACACTGGTTTCCACAGAGAAGAAAGAGGAAGCCGTTCTGACCTCCGGAGATGCCATTGAGCTGGCATCGCCGCTGTCGGAACAGCGCCGCTGGATCCGGACTGGCATTCTGCCCAGTCTTCTGGAAGCCGCTGCCTACAACCGCAGCCGGAAAGTGAAGGATATCGCTCTCTTTGAGATCTCCGACATTGAGACTGCCACCAGCCGCACCCGGCAGCTGGCGTTTGTCATCGAGGGGAACCTGCAGAACAGCGAGTGGACACACGTGGCACTTCCCGCGGATTTCTATACCGCGAAAGGAATCCTGGAAGCCTGGCTGAAACGTCAGGGAATCGATGAAGCCAGAATCCGCTTTAAAGCAGATGCCATTTCCGATCTCTTCCATCCATACCGCTCTGCCAGAATCTTGGTTGGCCGGGATATAATTGGGGTTGCAGGCGAGATTCATCCTTCCAGGGGCAAAGAACGCACGGTCATGGCTGAAGTGGACATGACCAGGGTGCTGAAGCTGAAGAAATCCAAAGTACGCTTCAAGCCGGTTTCCAAGTATCCGGCAGTAGACAGGGACATTGCCCTGGTGCTGAAGCAGGATGTTCCTGCAGCAGCAGTGAAGGAAACCGTCCTGCGCCAGGGACGTCTGGATAAGGAAACTGTGATCCGGGATGTACAGATCTTTGACGTCTATCAGGGAGAACATGTGGCTGAAGATGAAAAGAGCCTGGCGCTGCGCCTGGTGTTCCAGTCCGACAAAAAGACACTGACAGATGATGAAATCGGATCCGTGATGGACAAAGTCCTGTCGGCTCTGGAAAAAGAGCACAGTGCGAAGCTGAGAAGCTGACCGGTTCACGCAGCTGCCGTCAGCTGACGTAATTCGAATCAGCAGAAGGGAGAACGAGGCAGACTGCCGATGTTCTCCCTTTTTCCTGTGTTGCTCATATACAGACCGGTATCACATCAGCCGGATCAAGCCACCGGGTCCTTCGTTTGCAGACTGCGGCAGCCGGCGGTGAAGAGGCGGGATTCCTGCAGAGAGGACAGGAGAAAGAGCCGTCAACGGGGATACAGGGATGTGCTAGAATATCTCTGATATGGACTATTACACAAAAAATGACTGGAAAGATACCTTTGAGTCCTGCGGCATCCGCCGCGGTTTTCAGGTTCTCCTTCAGCTGGATGAGATTATGGGATCTGAAACAGCAGGCGGCATTCTGACGATTCTGGAAGCGCTGATGGAAGTCGTCACGGAAACCGGACTGATTATGGTCCCTGCCTTTACGGATACAGCCCTGGATCCTGCTTCCGTTCATGATCCAGCCTGCAGTTATGAAAACTGGGCCGGATACCGGCGAAGTCTGACAGGATATGACCCGGGTGTCAGTCCATGTCCGCAGACAGCCATGCTCCTGCAGCGAATCCCTGGCGCCCGGCGGACCGAACATCCGGCTTTTTCCTTCGTGATCTGGGGAACTGCTCAGCCTGAGACTATCAGACAGCCTCTGGATTTTCCTGTCAGCTTTGAACCGGCACTTGCGTTTTTTGACGATCCCATGTCCTGCTGTCTTCTGCTCGGCCGCCCATGGCAGGAAAGTCTTCTGCTGCAGGCCGTGGCACACCTCACCGGTCAGGAAATTGTGAGTATTCAGAAAGCCTGGCTGCATCGCCCTAAACGGAATCTGGCAAAAAGCTATCTGACGGGGAAACCGGATCCGGGAAAGCTGGAGGAAATCCTGGAACTGATCCAGTGCGAAGAGCGGATGACCCTCACTGGTCCAGCCTGTGTGATGTCTTTGTACAGCCCCTCCTGGAAAACACTGGAAATCTGGAAAATCAGCCGCGATTCAAAGAAATCTCAACAGAATTGAAGCTGCAAAATGGATTGGTGATACGGACTGTGGGCAGTCCTGGCCGGGGCGGATATGAGGAAAGGGGAAAAGGAGGCTGTATGGGAAGGGTGGATGCTGCAGATGAATGGCGGGTGCCTGTATTGAATGTGTGAGGTCTCCATTGAATGATGGGAGGCTTCGGGAGAAAGCCGGGAGAGTTGCACGAACTGTCCCAATTTGCACTTACTGGTAAAACAGGATAGAAAAATGCAAAAAAGAACAAAAAAGTGGTTGCATTCTCCTGTGACTGTGGTATTATAAGTGAGCCGCAAGTCAGTTGAACTTATCAACTGAGTCATCGAATTGAATGAATAAAAAGTTCAAAAAAGTCGTTGACAAGCTCTTGCGGACGAGTTATGATATATAAGTGCTGAGGGAGCTGGTTGTCCTTGACAGGATGGCTGCTCACTTGGGATGATTATCAGGCTTTGGGCTTCAGATACAGCTCACAGCTGAAGGAAGCACCTGTATGGTGCCGACGCTCTTTGAAAACTGGACA
>NZ_CAJUPA010000062.1 GCF_910588395.1 uncultured Faecalibaculum sp.
CCTAAGGTATCTTTGGATGGGGTTAGTCTTCCTCCCTATCCAATTTTGGAGTGCCTCTTTTTGTGGTATTGACGGATGAAGAATCAAAGTGGGCAGTCCAGTGAGCTGTCAGCCCTTCCGTGGCTGCAGCTCCTGGTCTGCCAGAGTCCGGACACAGGCAAGGGAGAGGCAGTCTGTACCGGACACAGACTCATTACACAAATCTGTCAGTGATTTCAGCGGTTTTTCCGGCGTTTCGCACTCCGGATGCCCAGCATGGCTGCAAGGCTTGCACCGGCTGCGGTGAAGAATGCGGCAGCACCTGTCACAGCAGCTGTGGGTGTCTTGCCCGGTGTCTTTGTGCCTGCAGAAGTTCCGGGGTTGGCAGCAGCTTTGACCAGAGCCTTTTTCGCGGCTTCCAGCGCCTTGGCAGCTGCATCCACTTTGGCCTGATCGGCTTTCTCGTCGGCAGCAACGGCTTTGGCATCCTTCAGGGCTGCTTCAAAGGCTTTCCAGCTGTCAGCGGTATAACCGGCTTTGTTCAGTTTTTCCGCCTCGGCAATGGCTTTGTTCAAGGCATCTTTGTTTACGGCTGTGGCAGCTGCAGCGGGTTTCAGGTTTTTCACGGCTTCATTCAGCGCTTTCACAGCTGCATCCACCGCTGTCTGATCCGCCTTGTCATCGGCTGCAGCTTCTTTGGCAGCTGCCAGGGCCGTTTCCAGTGCCTTCCAGCTGTCGGTTGTGTACTCTGCCTTGTTCAGCTTTCCGGCTTCGGCAATGACTTTGTTCAGTTCCGTTTTATCCGTCTGTGTCGGTGTTTCCATCTGACGCAGACCGGCTTTGGCGGTTTCCAGATCTGCCAGGGCTTTGTCTACCGCCGTCTGATCAGCCTTATCATCTGCAGCAACTGCCTGCGCAGATTTCAGAGCTGCGGCAAATGCATCCCAGCTTTCCTGTGTATAAGGAGCAGGATCCACTTTGGAGGCATCTTCGATGGCTTTGTTCAGAGCGGTCTTGTCTGCTTCCTTCGGTGTTTCTTCCTTCGGTTTCAGCGCCTTGACCGCTGCATTCAGATCAGCCAGGGCCTTATTCACTGCTGCCTGATCCGCATCCGGGTTTTCCAGCACGGCAATGGCAGCCTGCACGGCTTTGTCAAGTGCAGCCACAGACTCCTCGGTGTATCCGGTCTTGTCCATGTGATCGGCTTTGGCAGTTTCTTCCTTCAGGGCTTCCTTGTCAACGACAGCAGGCTGTTCAGGGGTTGTCACAATGAAGTTTTTGAAGGATGCCTTGCCATCCCACAGACCAAGACCTACATGAGCGGTATCGAAGTGAGAATCCACGTTGTCATAGGTGTGGGTCAGAACTTCTGTTCCATCCACAGATACTTTGACGGTCTTTCCTTCCTTGGCAATGGTGATGTGGTGGTAGTCATCATCGTTCAGCGGGGCATCCAGCTGGACAGAGTCCTCATCCACTCCATCTTTTGCAAACCGGAACAGGCGCAGACTGGCATTGTCTCTCAGCTGTACAGAATAAGCGCCATTATCAAAGGGGCTGCTGTTGGAGCCAAAGAAAATGTTGACCAGACCCCTGGCATATTTCACATCAGTATCAACCGTGTAGTCGCCGTCATAGGTTTCTTTGGACAGCCAGTAGGCATTCTGGCCATGGTTGTCGTTGATCAGCTCATCATTCTCAATGACCCAGTCGCCATTGGTGATGGTATCTTCAATGTTCGTGTTGAAGTTATCCACCTTGACTGCAACCTGGAAGCTGATGGATTTGTCAGGATCGGACTTCATTGTGGCGGTAACGGTGGCTTCACCCGCCTTGATGCCTGTGATCTGCCCCTTGTCGCTGACAGTGACTATATCCTCGTTGTCGGAACTCCAGAGGATATCCTGGGGTGCAGTCACCGGCATCACATAGACATTCAGTTTCTTTGACTTCCCTGTATATAAAGTCTGGTTCAGGGTATCGGTAGACTGAATGGATGTTTCGGCGTCCGCCTTGTCGGTCCAGGTGGATGCCAGGTTGTAAATCTGGATGTCTGCCTGGCAGGGAGCACCTTCCACAACCACAGATGCTCCCTGGGATGTGGGCAGCGGGAAGATCTGGTTGGCACCTGCAACGGTGTAGTTGTTCGTGAAGACTTCCACACTGGAGGCATCCACAAAGACATGCAGATCAATGGAACCATCCGCATTCCGGGTCGCTTTGGTGGTCTGTTTCAGATCGCCCAGTGTCTGAGAGTTGGTTTCAGAGAACTTGCCGGAAATCTGAATGCCGGACTTGGAGCGGTCCAGGGTAATGGCATCCTTTTCCAGGTCATACACCACAAGAGTTTCCTCACCGTTGGAACCGGTGCGTACCTTGAAGCCCACTTTCTTTGTACCTTCCGCCGGCATAAACCGGGAAACGATTTCATAGCTCGTGCCCTGGAAATCCTTCAGCAGGTCGTTGTCCGGGCCCACTGTGGCGGCATAGGTGGTTCCTTCATCGCGAAGACCTGCATAGGCATCAATGGGGGTCTGAGTCAGACGGTAGACACCGTTGGCGTCTTTGATCAGACCGATCTTCAGATGCAGGTTGAATGTTCCGTTGTATTTCTGGTTGACTGTGGAGGCTACCTGGTTGCAGTAGTCATCCCATGTATTCATCCAGTTCAGCTCCACGATTTCCGGAATGGTCGGATTTTCTTCGGTCCCGAAGCTGGAAACGTAATAAGTCATCGCCGCGTAGGAATCCCGGCCGAAGTTCATGACGCCGTCTTTGTCCTTGTAGTAGTCATCCGGCACGAAAGTCCATTTGCCGTTGACTTCCTTCAGATCGCCGACTTTGTAGTAGCGGCCGCCTCTGGACAGGATCCACTTCACCTGACCGTTCACTTCCTGGGGATACAGGTCCGGGCACTCCGTGTGCAGATTCGAATAGGTGCTTTCCACTTTCCAGTTGACCATATCCTCACTGGAGTAGATGCGCAGGGGTCCGCCAGCAACCACCATGAACCACTTGTTCTCCCACTGGAAGACCTTTGGGTCACGGAAGTCCATACTCTGCAGGGGATCATCCGACCAGTCGGCTGCAATCTTGTCCACTTTCTTCCAGGTGTTGCCTTCATCCTCGCTGATAGCCAGCTTGATGCGCTGTCCGTTGCCGTTGACGGTGATGTAGGCAATCAGGCCGCCTTTATCTGTCGAGAACAGCTTGGACGAGTTCGTTTCATCCACGGCAATGCAGCCCGAGAACATCGTGCCATTCATGTCGGGATAGAAGGTGACAGGCTGTTCTTCCCAGTGCACCAGATCCGTGCTCGTGGCGTGCATCCAGTGCATGGGTCCCCACTTGTCGTCATCATAAAACTGATAGAACATGTGGTATTTGCCGTTATATTTCACGAGACCGTTGGGGTCGTTGGCCCAGCCTTCCTTGACGGAGTAGTGGTACTGGCCACGGTAGGGTTCGTTGTAATACTGCGAGTCAGGTCCGAATTTGTGGATATCCAGACGATAGGTCCGGCTGGCCTGGCCATTGGTCACCGTCATGGTGATCCAGTTGATGCCTTCGGCTACCGGAATGTCGTCGCCTTCCTGATAGGTCCTGCCGTCCATTTCGAATGTAACGGAGGAACCATCTGCCTTGTCTGCTGTCAGATAAACTGTCTTCGCATCATTTTTCACATACTGGATCCAGGTGGGAGATTCCGGGAAGAACTGCGCTTTCTTGTCCACGGTGCCATCATTAGAACCCACTGTCACGTCCGTGACTGCCGGTGTGGTCTTTTCATCCAGGTTTTCAAATTTCGTGTTCTGGAAGGTCACTTTGGAGTTCCAGTTCAGCAGGCCATAGTATCCTTCGGTCTTGACAGTACCCTGTCCCAGGTCACCGGGCTGCATGGTGTGGTCACCAATGTTGGCCACCAGCGTATCGTTTACCCAGTACTGCATATTGCCATCAATGCATACCACCTTCAGATGATAGGTATCCGCCTGTTTCACTTCTTTTTCATCAATGAGCTGCAGAGCCTGATCTGCCTGCCAGCGCCAGAATTTGGCTTTGTGACTGCCGGCATCCACATTCACGGCATAACCTTCTTTGCCGTCTTCCGTTTCACTGAAGCGGAACAGCAGACCGGCTGCGCCAGAGTTGGAAGCATAGGTCATGTCGGTTTCGTAAATGAAGTTTTTGCCATTGACACCGGAAATCAGGAAAGTGTCACCCTTGTTGGTGGCATCAGAAACCAGTCCTTCATCAGTGGTGGTCCAGGTGCCTCCTTTGATGGTGGATTCTTCCAGGTTGGTATCCCATTTGCTGTCATCTGTGATTTCGAGCTTTTCATCCGGTACCGACACAGTCCGATCCAGGAACTGGATATTGGAGAACGCGGCTTTGGCGCGGAAGGTAAGCAGACCGACATAGCCCCCCTGCCAGGCCGGGATGGTACCCGAGACACTGTGCATGGTTTCACCCACATTGCCGAATTCATAGGTGAATGAACCATCGGACTTTACATCAATGGCAAGATGAATGGGTTTTTCGGGATCCACATCGCTGGTGTTTCCGCCTCCCAGAATGTCCTGTCCGGCGCCGAATACCCGGAAATAGTCGCTGTTGTTTCTGCGGCGGGTATCCATGTTGGCGGCATACCATTTGGATCCTGGAGTTTTGCGGCTGGCGGCACCGAATACCAGCCTGCGGACATATCCGGTTCCCCATCCTGTCCTTCCAGCAGTTTGACATCGGCTTCGTAATGGAAGTCATTGGCTGCAGTTTTCTGAGATTCCAGCATGGCAAAGTGATCTCCCAGAGCGTCCAGCACCAGGGTACCATCCACAACTTCTGCATTGGCCCCTCCAACATTATTAAAGTTTTCCGGAGCCTGTTCCTGTGCGGTTCTCTTTTCCAGGGCTTCCATGGCTGTCTGCAGGGCCGCCAAGGCTTCATCCACGGCTGTCTGTTCTGCTTTTTCATCCGCTGCCACACTCTGTGCTGCTGTCAGGGCTTCACTGAACGCAGTCCATGTCTCGGCAGTATAGTCGTTCTCACGCAGGGCGGCAGCCTGTTTGATGAGTTTGTTCAGTTCCCGTTTGTCGGTTTCGCCTTCTCCGGGTTCCGGCCGTTTTTCCAATGCAGCCTTCGCTTCTTGCACAGCTGTCAGAGCTGCATCGATTTCTTCCTGGGAAGCAGCAGCCTTTGCCTGGGCAATGGCCGTCTGCAATGCTGCCCAGGTTTCAGGAGTATAGTCGTCTTCCTGCAGCTGGGCGCATTCTTCCAGCAGAGCATCCAGAGTCATTCTGTCCGGTTCGGGAATCACGTCCAGGGTGATGTTGGAGAAGGTGGCTGAGGAGCTGAAAGTCCGCAGTATAAAAGTACCTCCATTATAGCCAGGTCCAAGTGTGGCAGTGCATACTTCAATCGAGTTGATATAATAATGAACCACGTTGTCCAGTCCGACCGAAAGTGTCATCGTGAAAGATTGCGACAGGTCAATCCCATTGTCTGCCAGCCAGGTTGGAGTTGACATATGGATATCTCCACCAAACCCGTTTCCCCACATCCGTGCCGGATCATTGGCGTTTTTGCCATGTACATTGGCCCAGTTGTCAGCAAATCCGATAGCCGCTGACTGCTGCCCTTCTTCAAAATCCAACAGGGTAACTGTAGCATTGAATGTAAAATACTTTGCAGTACCCAGTTCGTCAGCCAGGTTGACATCATTGTCACCGCCAACATTTTCCAGGGTCCGATCAGCTGCTGTCCGTGTTTCTACGGTAGATGCAGTTTCCTCTGCCTGCACAACCAGCGGCTGAATCATGCTGGTCACCGGGGACAATCCCAGGACAGCGGCCAGGGCAGCATTGCCCGAGCGAATCAAAAGCTGTTTTTTGTTCATAATCAAAAACTCTCCCTTTCTGATTAATTTCAGTATCGAAAAAGAGAGCGCTTTTTTGTAGTGATAAATGTCATGAGATGAAGCCGTCCCGGAATTTCCCGAGGTAGTACAAGCGACCAGCATTGAGAAAAAGGCGGTCCCTGTTTGGAAAACCACCCGGTCAGTTCAGCTGCTTTGAATCTTGCGCCTGCTGTGTCAGATGCCGGGTCAGTTTTCGGATTCTGGCTGCAAGTGTTCTGGTCAGGAAGACAATGCGTTCTTCGCTGATGGCGGTCAGTGCAGCTGTATTTCTCATCATTTCACCATATTCATCCGGAAGTCCTGTCAGCCGGGACTAATCAATCGTCTGCAGGGTGCGGATCAGACGCGGATAGGTCTCAAAGTCTTTTGATGTATTGGAAAACAGTTTGCCAGTCACGTTTTCATACGGCAGACGGTCAGTCGGAACTCCGCAGAACATAGACTGTCCGGTGTCAAAGACCGGTACTGTTCTGCCCCATTCCAGAGTTTCCACTTTTCGAATGACCCCAAAATTTCTCAGATGCCGGTCGGTATTCATGAGCAGATAATCCGTGATGAACGTCTCTTCCATATGCTGTCTGGCATTTTCAATACCATGGTCTTCCAGAATACGGATGTAGTGCTCGTACTCACTGACATCATTAGCTTTCTGTTCAGAAGCCACGATCTGATCAGCCGTAATGATTTCTTCGTTGTCGGCAACAAAACCCGGGCAGACTGAGATAAGGGATGTTCTGCGCTTTACAACTGCATAGGGACAATAATCAAATCCCAGCAGCTCACACAGTCTCGAAGCCAGCCACTCATTGACCGGTTCCTGTCCGTAGCTTGTATAGTTGCCTTTCACGAGATACCTCTGTTCTCCCTGGCAGATCCAGGTTTTTGGCACCCTTCCATCCGTGGTGTTGTTGGGCGAATGAAGACTGAGGCTATGCTCCAATTCCTTTTGGTCAGCTCTCTGATTTTCCCAGTGAGACAATCCAGAGATTTTCCGTAGATCCTTGCCTCCCACATTCCTTTTCGATTTCGCCCGAATCCAAATCCAGGATATTTGATTTCATCTGGTCTGGCGACTTTTGACTTACCGGCGTTCACGATCAGTTTCAGTTTCTCTTCCAGGAATCTGGTGAATCTCAGCCCTCTTCTTTCAAGTTCTTTATGCGCCTGGTCGAGATACAAGTTGGCCAGTACCGCTGAAGGGGGTCCTCCCTGGGGAATACCCGCTTTCGTATGGATAACTTCCTTCCTGATCATGACACCTGCAGTGATGAACTTTCTGGTTAAGGCCGTTAGGTCACTGTTCTGAAATGTGTTGTCGATCAGTCGAATCAGTCGATCCTGGTCGACGGTATCGAAGAACTTTCTCAGATTGATGTTGACAACCCAGTCGTACCCGTCGTTAAAAACTCAAGGCCTTTAAAGATTGCCTGTTCGTGTGCAAAGCATTTCCAACTGGTGACAACAAATAGTACGTTTGGCCCTTCGCTCCACTTCCATTACAGAGGCTTCTTCACTGCTACGGCCTCGGCTGACTTCCTGTCATTCGTTGTTACTACAGTTGGTGTGCCCTCGTGGATTGACGGTTCCGACTGCTGACAGGATCTGCCCGGGTACACCGAAGGCGGGCAGAGCCAGGTCATACATCTTTCACTCCATCTACCCGTCGCATTTACCCTATACAGTCTCCCGCAGCTGTTACGATTTGCGCTGGTCGGCACGCTCATCTCCGTATATGGCCTGATGCAATTCGTGTTCCTAGGGTCGAAACTTTGCTGCCGGCTTCTTTCAGAACGCCTGTTACCATGAAGTCCCTTGCCTTAAGCCAGTGGTTAGCGGCTGCGAGGACACACTTTCACAGTGGACTTTCACCACTTAGATGTACGCCATGCCGGACATACTAGTCAAAAAGGACCTGCAGCCACACAGCCGCAGGTCGCTTTTGCATACATCTCTCCTGACAGAATCAGTCTCCCTGGCTGCCATGACAGTCTGCATCAGGCCGAAATCCCGTCCTGTCCGCTTCGGTGATTTCGCGGATCACCCTGCAGGGTACGCCGGCTGCCACCACATTGGCGGGAATGCTTCTGGTCACCACACTCCCCGATCCGATCACGGTGTTGTCTCCGATGGTCACACCCTGGTTGATGTTCACGCCTCCACCCACCCAGACATTGTTGCCGATTTTCACCGGCTTCGCATAACAGCCGCCGGCTACACGCTCGGCGGGATCAATGGCGTGATTCGATGTATAGATCCCTACCCTCGGGCCGAGCAGCACATTGTTGCCGATTTCAATGCCGCCGCCATCGAGCATGACGCAGTCGAAGTTCGCATAGAAGTTGTCGCCAATGGAGATGTTGAAGCCGAATTCGCAGCGGAAGGAAGGCTCGAAATGGGCCCCGTGTCCTACCGACTTAAAAAGCTGACTGAGAATGGCTTCGCGTTCTGCCTGTGGCTGACCGAAGCTGGCATTGTATTCATTGGTGAGAAACACCGCCTGTTCCCTTGCCTGAATGAGTTCCGGTGTCAGGTCGTTGTACATCTTTCCCGCCAGCATGGTTCGGCGCTGTTCTTCCAGAGTCATGACATGATTCCTTTCTGTAGGCTTGTACTTTAAATAACTTGATAGACTACCAAGCTCAGTTAATGGCTTATCACACATAAATAGCGCCA
>NZ_CAJUPA010000063.1 GCF_910588395.1 uncultured Faecalibaculum sp.
CTGGCGCTATTTATGCGTGATAAGCCATTAACTGAGCTTGGTAGTCTATCAAGTATAATTTACCCGTCTGTCAATCGTGAAGGAGAAAGCCATGAAAGACCCATCAGCTCACATCGAATCTCCCATGCTGCAGGGCTCGGTCTGGAACCGGATCCTGCTTTTTGCGCTCCCAGTCGCCACCACCGGCATGCTGGAACAGCTGTTCAACGCCTCGGACATTGCCATCGTCGGCTCCTTTGCCCGGACCGGCCGCACCGAAGCTGTCGCCGCCGTCGGCACCAACAGTCCCATCGTCGGGCTCCTGGTGAATTTCTTTGTCGGCTTTGCCCTGGATGCCAATGTCATCATCGCTCAGGCTGTGGAACAGCAGAAACCGAAAACCATCGAACAGGCCGTCCAGACCTCCCTGCTGCTGGCGCTGATCTGCGGTCTGGCCACCACCATTCTCGGCGAACTCGGCATCAGCCAGGTGCTGTCCCTCATGAACATCCCGGCAAATGTGTTCCCCCACGCTCTGGACTACATGCGCATTTATCTCATCGGCATGCCAGCCATCCTGCTGTACAACTTCGAAGCCTCGGTCTTCCGCAGCATCGGCCAGACAAAGATTCCCCAGGCCGCCCTGGCTGCCTCGGGCATCATCAACGTGCTGCTGAATCTGTTCTTTGTCATCGTGATGCATCTCACCATCGCCGGTGTCGCCATCGCCACGGTGATCTCCAACATCATCAGCTCGCTGATCCTCTTCGTCATCCTGCTGAAAACCTCCAGCCCCGTCCGGCTCTCCATGCACAGACTGCGCATCAGCCGGTCCATCGCAGGCCGGATCCTGCGCATCGGCATCCCCGCCGGCCTGCAAAGCTCCGTATTTGCCATTGCCAACATCATCGTCCAGACCGCCATCAACAGCCTGGGCACCGTGGTCATGGCCGCCAGCAGTGCGGCATTCAACGTGGAAATCTTCTGCTACTACGTCCTGAATTCCTTCACCCAGGCCTGCACCACCTTTGTCTCCCAGAACTACGGCGCTGGCCAGTTTGAACGCTGCAGACGGATCCTGGGTATTTCCATCGCCGAAGGCATCCTGGCCACTGTGCTGTCCATGCTCCTGGTGCTTTCCTGCGGCCGCAGCCTGCTGGCGATCTTCAACAGCAATCCCGATGTCATCGAAAACGGCTACTGGCGGCTCATGATCGTCTTCGCGGGCTATGTCTTCAGCGTTCTCTACGAAAGTTTCTCCGGCTACCTCCGGGGCTTCGGCATCTCCCTGGTACCCGCCCTGCTGACCATCCTCGGTGTCTGCGGCCTGCGCCTGGTGTGGGTCTTTGCGGTGTTCCCCTCTCACCCCTCCTTCCCGTTTCTCATGCTGTGTTTCCCCATCAGTCTCTGTCTGACCTCCCTGCTGATGGCGGGCGCCGTGCTCTGGTATCGTCCGGCTGCCAGAGAAGAAGCCGCCCGCAGGCAGGGCATGAAAGCTGCGGGTACTGAGGCCTGAGGCACGGCCGTTCTGGCAAATCATCCGCTTGACCGCAAAAAACCAGCAGCTGCAGGTCAGCTTGCTGATCGCACCTGTCCAGAATCCATCGCCGATAAAACCGATAAAACCAATAAAACCGTCACCCTTTTTTCAGAAAACTGTTGATTCCCGGAGATGGGTTTGATACTATAAGCAGGCAGTCAGCGATTGCAGAAACAATATGGGGTCGTGGTGGAATTGGCAGACACGCTATCTTCAGGCGGTAGTGAGGCAACTCGTGTGCGTTCGAGTCGCATCGACCCCACCATTCAGAAAATATAGTCGGACACATGCATTGTGTCTGACTTTTTCTGTTTTGTGCCAGATGTTCACACTGCCTTTCCCTGCTGCCTGCCATCCCTTCTTTCACCCCCATTACGGGCATCTCTCTGCCAGTTCCGGTCCTCTGCGGATACAATCAGGTACAGAACCATACAGGAGGCATCGGTTATGTGCGACAGTGATACCCACAGCATCATGGCGGTGGTCGCCGCCAAAGAAGGACAATATGACGAGATTCCGCCGGAGATTGACCCGGATGGCGATCCGGTATACCGGGCTGCATTCAAAACCGCAGACGGCGTCAAGATTTTCTGGATCACCTCCGAAGAGTACTATCGCCTGGAAGTGGGAATGAAAGGACTCCTGACCTGGAAAGGCGATGAGCTGCTTTCCTTTGGAAACTGGATCAGGTCATTCAGCATTCAGTGACTGCCATTCAGGCAGCCTGTATTCCGCCTCAGCAGGAAAAAACGGTTTGGAACAGCTTTTGAAGCTGTGGGCCAAACCGTTTTTTCTGCATATCAGATCCAGCCTCTGTCAGTTTTCCGGAGAAAGCTGCCGGATCACTCTGGCGGGAACACCACCTGCCACCACATTGGCAGGTATATCCTTTGTCACCACAGCCCGGCACCGATCACCACGTTGTCACCAATGGTGACGCCCTGCAGCACTGTGACACTGGCACTCAGCCAGACATTTTTCCCGATGACAATACAAGCCGCCTGCAAATCATACTGCTGACCCGGTTGAAGACCGTAATTCAGTGTGGCCGAAACTGCATTGTGAGCAATCAGGGACCCATCGCCGATCCAGATTCCACTCAGATTCTGAGCTGGCAGCTGCATCGGCAGCCAGCCGGCTTTTTCAAACCCGCCGTACTCTTCCTCTGTCCGGGTCATGGCTTTCTCCTCCAGTCCTGCTGATTACAGAACAGCGAACCGGAAAACGCATTTCACATAGCAGTTTCCGATTCACTTCCACAGTTTTCATCAATAGAATGGAAAGCGAAATCCGGCAGCCGGAGAATACCGTGGCAGGAACCATCCGGCTGGGTGCTGGCGGACATTGCCTGCCGGCTTCACCAGGAACATCCGGGAATCCGGTTTGACATGATCAGCGGCAACGGACGGCAGATCCTGAACTGTCTGGAGACCGGGCTGATCGACTTCGGCCTTGTGCTGCAGGAACCGGATTCCGCCAGATACGGTTTTCTGCCTGTCCGGATTCCGGACAAATGGGGCGTTCTTATGCCGCGGGACTGCCCTCTGGCTGGCAAAGACAGCATTGATCCGGAGAATCTGGCCGGTCTGCCCCTGCTCGTATCCAGTCAGGAAGACGAAAAGCGTACACTGGACCAGCTGCTGAGTCCTGCGGGCCGGCATCCGGATATCGTGCTGCGCTACAACCTCATTTACAACGCTTCTCTGTTCGTAAAAGCCGGTCTGGGCTATGCCGTGTGCTATGACAGTCTGATCAACACCGAAGGTACATCCCTCTGTTTTCGCCCATTCCGCCAGGAAGTGGCGATTCCCGGCTACATTCTCTGGAAAAAACATCAGGGGTTTTCCCGGGCAGCTGCCCTGTTTCTCAAGGCGCTGTATGCCGCTGCCGGAAAGACAGAAGACTGAACACCAGGATCCGGAAGGATCCTGACAGCCGAATCCGGATTATCCTTCCCCGTTGCAACCGCATCCTGCCAGAACAGCCTGGACACGACTCTGTGCCCAGGCTGTTCTGCGTTCATCAGACCTGTTTTGTTCCATCTGCTGTTTCCACCAGACGGCCCACAATGGTGACCTCTTCCGGACTCACCCGGCAGGCCAAGTGCCAGATTTCGACACCTGCTTCTCTGGCTTCCTCGAGTGCCCGGGCAAACGCCGGATCATTGGCTTCATTGGGCTGGACCTTCGTCACGCCATTCACCGGGATCACGAATGCCAGAACCGCCGATATTCCGGCTTCAGCCAGTCTGGCCAGTTCCCTCACATGGCGGCATCCTCTGACAGTGGGAGCATCCGGAAACCATCCCTGTCCATCCCGCTCCAGCGTGCAGCCCTTGACCTCCATCCACACCGGCTGACCACCGCGTTCCAGATAGAAGTCAAACCGGGAAGTTCCGCAGACCTGCTCGGATTTCACCAGGTCAAACTCCCCGCAGCCCTGCAGCCAGTCCTTCATCAGCCGGTTGGGCAGTGCGGAATCAATGTTGATCACTCCACAGCCGGGTTTCTCTGCCGCCACCAGATCATAGGCTGTCTTCCGCCCGGGTTTATCCGAAGGCTCCAGCCACACAGTGGTTCCCGGCACCAGGATCTCCCGGCAGCGTCCGGTGTTTTTCACATGCACCGTTTCCGGTCTGCCATCTATTTCCACCTGTGCAATGAACCGGTTTGGCCGGCTTGCAAACCGGGCTTCCACCAGGGTCTCGGCAATCTTCATGTCCGCTCAGCCACCCAGCGTCCACTGCCTGGCAATGCGGCTGCCCCGGCGCAGTGCCTGGTGGATAAGCCAGTGAGCCTTCCGGGGATCAGCCGGCACACCCAGGCCATTCATACAGGCATAGCCCAGCAGGGCATAGGCATCCCCGATGCCTGCGGCCGCAGCCTGTCTGAGATACCGGATGCCGCCGGCGGGATCCTCTGTCTGCAGCATGGCTTCTCCCAGCAGCAGACACGCATCCACATCCCCCAGATCCGCCGCCTTCTGCAGATCCTGCGTGCCGTTCTCGTCACCCTGGGAAATCCGCTCAATCCCCCGCCGGCGCAAAACCGCAGCATCTTCTTCGCCGGACACCGGCTTCACCGGTTGAGCAGCTCTCGGTTTCTCCGGCTCTGATACAGCCTGGAGCTCCCGGTCCTGCGAAACAGCCTGGCCTCCATCGGCAGCGTGTTCGGGTTCACTGGCGGCAGCATCCAAAGACAGCGAATCACCACCTGTACCTGATTCAGTCTTTTCCGGTGCTTCAGCGGTTTCCGGCACAGATTCTTTCTCACCGGTTTCAGCCGGGCGGATTCCCAGCAGCGTTTCCACCTGCTCTTTCCGGGTTTTCTCCGGGTTCTGCGCCAGATACGCCCGGGCATAGGCTTTCTGCTTCTCCGGGTCCTGTTCCAGATACGTGAGATAGTACAGACTCTCGGGACGGGTTTCCTTCACCTGCTCCAGCAGATCTCTGGCCCGTCCGGGATCTGCGGCTACACCCTGTCCTTTCAGAAGCAGCAGCGCCAGCAGATACTTCGCTTCACCGGATCCCCCGGCCGCGGCTTCCTCCAGAAACTCTGCCGCTAAATCAAAAGCGCCGGCGTCATTCAGGATATGGGCAATGCGCAGAGCCTTCCGGGTCCGGGTCTGCCGTTCTCCCTGCTCCTTCTGCCGCTCTGTCTCCCACTGATTCAGCTTCCGCACAGCCAGATCCTTCGTGTTCTGCACCGTGGCAGTGTCCCGGACCTGTTCCAGCACCTTGACTGCTTCCTCTTCCCGGTCCAGGGATTTCAGAACCAGCGCCAGCTGCATCTGCGCCCGGGGACTGCTGTCTTTTGCCAGCCAGAACGCTGCCTGTTCCGGATCCTTTTCAATCCCTGTGCCATTGGCATACCACATGCCCAGATAGTACGGGGCCTTGTCATTGCCCAGATCTGCCGCATGCATCATCCACCGGAACGCCGCTTCCGGATCTGTTTCATTGCCATGCATGCCGCTGGCCAGATACGCCCCCAGTTTGTAGTTCGCCTCCGGATGAGACAGCCGGGCAGCTTCTTCCAGCGCCTTGCGCTCCTGCACAAAATCATTCACCTGGGCATACCCCTCGGCCATCTTCATGAGATCCCCGGCACTGATCTGCTTTGGTGCCGAAGCGGCTTCCTTCCGGTTGTATTCCTCTGCCGCCGCCAGATACGCCGGTTCTTCGGAAACCGCATTCCAGGTATCCAGCTTTTTCTGCAGCAGATCCCGGGTTTTCAGCGACGTGCTCTTCGCCATGGCTTCCTTCGCCAGACTTTCAGCCCCCGCCCGGTCCTGCAGCTCTTCCTTGACCAGCATCCGCTGAATCAGGGCCTTCACCGAATCATCCTGCGCCAGCCAGCGGTCCGCTTCTGCCAGATCCTTCCTGGTCCCGGTTCCCGTCCGGTACCAGCTGCCAAGATAATACGGTGCCTGCCGGCTCCCCAGCTCGGCTGCAGTTTTCATATGGGCAAACGCCTTTTCCGGATCCGCCTCAAGATCATGCATGCCGCTGGCCAGATAGGCACCCATCTGATAATGAGCTTCGGGGTGAGACAGCTCCGCCGCCCGCTGCAGGTACTTCCATTCACTGACCCGGTCATCCACCTGGGCAAATCCCCGGCTGGCCCTCCACAGATCTTCGGCACTCAGCCGGTCGGGAACACTGTCCTGCTCCCGCTGCAGATACGCTTTCCCCGCTTCATGCACCTGCTTCTGCTGCTCTCTGTCCTCCGCTGTGACCTTCGGATGCGGCCTGTTGCGGGTTTCGGATGCCTTCTGCGCCCAGAGCTCCGCCTTCTGGTGATCCTCCCGGTGGTCGTAGATATCCGCAATCTGTTCCATTGCCCGGATATCTCCGGACTCCGCCTTCTCCGACAGCGAAGCCAGAAGCGGATCCTCCGGCTCCAGCAGCCCCTGAATCAGTCCGGCAATCTGCGCCGTGTGCTGCCTGGTGTGCACCCTGGTCTGATGACCATCGGCATAGGAAAGTTCCAGAAAATTCCCTGCTTCGCTGACCGAAACCAGGTCATGCAGATCCGCCGCTGCATCCTCCGGGCTGTGAACCCGCAGACTCACCGGCGTCAGCGTAAACACCGTATGTCCGTGTTCCTTTCCTTCGATCTTTGGTCTTGTATGGTGCAAATCCAGCTGTCCTGTTCCCTTTGGCAGTTCAGCCAGAACTTTGTCCGCCAGATTCCATGTGAGTTTCATATCGTCACCTCTTCTGTCTGTGTCCTTATTATACCGGCACAGGATGGCAGGCTGTTTTGTGCTGACCAAGCCGGGGCATCATGGTCTGCTACCTCAGACGGAAAGGGACTGCGTCCGGCACCCGGCTGATTTTATGCACCAGGCGTTGAAAAAGCCAGTCATCTCAATCAGACAACTGACTCGTTATCAGACATGCATCACCGGTACTGTCCTCCCTCTTCCGTTGTTCCGGGCAGCCGGAAGCGGGACTTCTGTGCCTTTATTTTTCGTATTCTGCCAGTCTGGCAAGTGCAGCTGCCAGGGCTTTTTCCGTTTCAGAAAGCCGGTTTCTTGTGTCAGTCAGTTCTGACTCTTTTCCGGCAAGAATCTGCCGATATTCCCGGTTTTGCTTCTGAGCTTCAAGAGCTGCTTTCCGGTCCTTTCTGTTCAGTGTCCGGAAATGCCAGTCATAATAGTCGTCTGTAGCCGCTTCAATCATTCTCGTCATTTTCACACCTTCCTTCTCCATAAAACCAATCGCCTTCTTCCTGTCGCTGTCAAACAGATGCCCCAGCGCCTGGAGTGTTTCGTTACCTGAATTTTGCCATCGTTCGTTCAGAAATACAATTCGGCTGTCAATCATCTTTTCGCTGAGATTTCTGATGGCAGAGATATAGCCGTCCTCTTCTCCGGTGTACTCTGTGTTAGAAGTCAATATCGGTGTTAACGATTCTGGTGAAATAGCTTTTAACACTT
>NZ_CAJUPA010000064.1 GCF_910588395.1 uncultured Faecalibaculum sp.
GCCAAAGTCCAGCTTGAAGTTCACATACTCGCCGGTATCCTCCAAAAGCACATCCGCGTCATAGGTTTTTCCGGTTTTTTCCGAGTAGCAGCCGGTGAGCCTTGCCCGCCCGTCTTTTAAGAGGGCCGCGACAATGGCCTTGGTGGGCTGTTTCTTCTTGGCGCTCCACCACTTGCTGTCTTTCCAGATGGCAAATCTGCAAGTTTCACTTTGGCAGAAAAATCCCTTTTGCGATTCTGTAACCTCACCGCCGCACCGGGGGCATCTGCCTACTGCTTCGCGGGGCGGGGAGAACAGGTACTCGGTCCCCTTAACCACCTGATAGGTTGCCGCCAGCTCCCGCAGCATGGCGTAAATCCCGGACAGAAACTCCTCCGGGGAAAGCTCGCCGCGCTCAATCTCGCCCAGCCGGTACTCCCACTCGGCGGTGAGCAGCGGGGATTGCAGCTGCTCCGGCAGAACCGTAATGAGGGAACGCGCATCGCGGGAGGGCATCAGCTGGACCGTCTTTTTGCTCTTTTTCCGTTCCAGAAAACCGGTGGAGGCCAGCTTTTCCAGAATCCCGGCGCGGGTGGCAGGCGTACCCAATCCCTTGCGCTCGGCAGTATCCGGCATATCTTCTTTACCGGCGTTCTCCATAGCCGACAGCAGGGTATCTTCGGTGAAATGTTTTGGCGGGCTGGTTTTCCCCTCCTTGACGGAGGCATTGGAAACGGACAAAGATTGTCCCTCGGAGAGTTCCGGCAGCGTCTTTTCCTCTGGTCTTTCCTCCGGCTCCGGGGCATTTTTCAGACCGGCGTGATAAGCGGCATCCAGCCTGCGCCAGCCGGGGCGCTGAATGGTTTTCCCTTTTGCGGCAAACTCCTGACCGGCGCAGACCAGCGTGGCGGCGGTTTCCTCGTAGAGATGGGGTTCCGCCACCGCGCACAGCAGCCTTGCGGCCACCAGCTCCAACACCGCTTTTTCCCCCACAGGGAGGGCGGACAAATCCGCATCCCGAAGATTGCGGGTGGGGATCACCGCATGGTGGTCGGTCACTTTCTTATCGTTGATGACCGCCTCCGGGTTGCAGGTAATGCCGATCCCCTTTCGGAACGGCATGGCGTTGGCGGTGAGGTTGACCAGCACCGGCAGGCCCTCCGCCATATCCGAGGTCAGATACCGGCTGTCCGTCCGGGGATAAGTACACAGCTTTTTCTCATAGAGGTTTTGCAGATAGTCCAGCGTTTGCTGGGCGGTAAACCCCAGCAGGCGGTTGGCGTCCCGCTGTAAGGTGGTCAGGTCATAAAGGGCGGGCGGCTTTTCGGACTTCTCTTTCCGCTGCGCCTGTTTCACCACCGCAGAACCGCCCCGGCAGGCGGTTTGCAGCTCTTTCGCGGCGGTTTTGTCTTTCATCCGCGCCCCCACAGCGGTAAATCCGGGCAGTTCCAGCGCCACCGTATAGAACGGCTCCGGCTGGAAGGCTTCAATCTCTGCTTCCCGCTGGACGATAAGGGCCAGTGTCGGGGACATAACCCGACCGATGTTGAGGGTCCGGCGGTACAGCACTGAAAACAGCCGGGTGGCGTTGATGCCCACCAGCCAGTCAGCCTTGGCGCGGCAGAGCGCCGCCTGATGCAGACCGTCATAGTCCGCGCCGGGGCGGAGGTTTTCAAAGCCCTCCCGGATTGCCGAATCCTCCATGCTGGAAATCCAGAGCCGCTTCATGGGCTTTTTGCAGCCCGCCAGCTCATAGACGTTGCGGAAAATCAGTTCGCCCTCCCGTCCCGCGTCACAGGCGTTTACCACCTCGGTCACATCCGGGGCGCACAGCAGCTTTTTGAGAATATCAAACTGTTTCTTCTTGTCCCGCCCCACGCTCATTTTCCAGTCCGAGGGCAGGATCGGCAGATCGTCATAGCGCCACTTGGCGTATTTAGGGTCATAGCTGTCCGCATCGGCAAGCCCGGCCAGATGCCCCACGCACCAGCTGACCCGCCAGCCGTTCCCTTCCAGATACCCGTCCTTGCGGGCATTGGCCCCGATTACAGCGGACAGGCTTTGGGCCACCGACGGTTTTTCAGCAATCACAAGGCGCATAATCTTCATCCTCCCATTCTTCCCGCATAGATGTACGCAGCTTTTCCTCAATGCTGTTGTCCTCTGTCAGCATCAGGTCATAGCCGAACCGGTAATCATATCGGTACAGTTTTCCTACCAGATCATTGATGAGGATACGGCAGGCCAGAATGACACGTTTTTTATCCACCTGCATCAGCTGGTAGCGTTGATAATCGTTGTAATAGGACTCATGCCGGTGTGCGCGGCTGTTGGCGTCCTCCAGTAACCAGTCTACCGGGTCCTGGCAGCCTTCCTCTTTTTCCCCCTCCATATATTTCAGCAGTTCCATCACCATCGGAAAACTCTGCTCGTCCATGCGGGCTTCTTCTTTCAGATAGCCGATCAGGGCGCATAAAAGCAGGCGGGCCGCTGTCTGTTCCCGTTCCGTTAAAGCCTCCATCGTCTTTGCGGCGTCCGGCAGAAGCCTTTCCTCTACAAAAGTTTCCACATCGCCGGAGTACAGCTGGCGGATGGAATCTATGGACAGCGGGGCGGCTGTGTCGCCATCCATAGAAAAGTCATAAAGGTCGTCGCTCTGTGCAGGCTTTTTCCGAAGTTTGCGTATCAGGGCAGTCAGAATATCGCCGCCCAGATACACCGCCAGACAGCACAGGTCAAAAACAGCAACGATTTTGATAAATAAAATAAGATACTTCATTTCCGATCTCTCCTTTCTTTCAGCTGCTTTTCCAGTTCCCGGTGGCAGAATCCCACACAGGGCCTCCCGTAGTTGCCGCAGCCATAGCAGGGGTGGCTTTTGGGTAAAGAAGGAGGGCGGGAAGTTTTCTTCCTGCCCTCCGGTTTCTGTGTCATCATGCGCTCAAAGGGGCTGTCGGTGAAGCGGGTCATTCCGGTTCTTCCTCACTTTCCTCCGGTTCCTCCTCCGCGCCCTCCTCGGATTCCCACAGCTCATCTTCCTCATCGCCGTAGTCGTAATCGTCCAGATTGTCCGGGCCTTTGGTTTTCGGCTTGTTCTTCATAAACTTGAAGTAGTAGAGCGCGCCCCCGCCGCCTAACAGGGCCACAACCAAAAGCAGGACAGCCGGATTCATGCCGGACTTTTTCTCCGGTTCCGGCTCCGCTGCAGGCGGCTCCTCCGGTTCCGCCGCCTTGCCGGTGCAGCTTGTCATGGTAAAGGCGCAGACCGGGCAGTTCCGGTTGATTGCGCCTGCCTGACATTTCTCGGTGCAGCTGCAAACAGCGGGGGGTTCCTCGCTGTCCCCGTCCTCCATCAGCGCCATCAGGTCGGCTTCGTCTACCTGGTTGAGAAAATGGACGGTGTTTTCCCCCTCGTCATCCCGGTCCACCAGGATATAGAAGTAGTTGCCGTTTTTGGTGGTAACGGTAATCAGCTGCTTGTTCCCGCCGTAATCGTCCACCAGGGTGGCATTGCCATCCGGGGTGAGGGGCGGCGTTTCCTCCGGCTGCTCCACCTGTACGTTGGAATCGTTGGTTTCATCAGCCGGTTCCCCGCCGCCGCCCGCGTAGGCGGGGACAGAAAAACCGCCCATAAGAACCAGGGCGGTGCAAAGCGCGGCCAGTGTCCGCAATAGTTTTTTAGATTTCATCGTGATTTTCCTCCTTTTCCTGGGCGTCTGGCGCAGGCGTTCCCACGCCGGGAATCCCGCCGCCGGACAGCAGCGCGTTCAGCTCCTGCGGGGTCATGCGGACCGCCCGCACCAGCTGGACGATTTGCAGGTTCTCCGCCTCGGTTTTCTGCGCCTCCAATTCCCGCAGCCGGTTCTGGTATTCCGCCAGCTTTTCGCGGGTCTTTGCGATCTCCCGGTCAATCCGGTCGATTTTGTTCGTTGCCATCTGTAACACTCCTTCCCACATGGTTTAGTTCCAGTTCATCAGGCCGTAGCCCTTGATACACTGGTAATTCAGGTCATAGCTTTTGATTTTGCAGGCGTCGCCGGAATTGCCCTCCACCGTATAGACCCGGCTCCCGTCTGTGCCGATCACAATGCCGACATGGTCGGCGGAACCGTCCAAATCCCAGTCAAAGAAAATGGCGTCGCCGGGGGCGATGTTGGCATATCCGCGCCCGCCCCATTGCCCATGCGACTGGAACCAGGGTACGCCCTGGGACTGACAGCCAGCAAAGCGCGGTTCGCTTTTCCCGGCCTGGTTATAGCACCAGCTCACGAAGCAGGCGCACCATTCCACCCGGCTGTTAAAGCCGTACCAGCTCCAATACGGATAGCCGCCCACGTTTCCCACCTGACGCTTTGCCAGATCCACCAGTCCCGGATTGCCGGGGCGGGTCCCGTTTATAAACTCCACGCCGCTCAAATCCTCGGAATTTCCCATATCCGGGGAACCGCCGCCAAACAGCAGCGGCTTGTTGCCCCTGGTGGCGATATAGACCTGGTACATCTCATATTCATCCGGGGTGAGAAGCTCCGGCGCAAGGGCGGCAATCTGGGTGTTCACAAGCTCCACATGGAGGATGTAGTATTCATAGGGGACTTCCTCGCTGGTCGTTTCCCCGGTTTCCGGGTCGGTGCTGGTTTCGGTGCGGTAGCGGATTTCCACCTCCTCGGTCAGCGTCAGGACATATTGGAGGTCAAAGACCCGCTGTAACTGTGCCGCCGCGCTCTGGGGCGTGTACTCATGGAGCAGGGCGCTTAAATAAGCCGCCAGCTCATGGGGATTGTGGCCGATAGGGTCCAGATTGTACCGGTACTCGTCATAGCCTGGGTGCAGGCTCTCCATGTTGTCCAGTTCGGCTTGCAGTTCCGCCTCCTTTGCGGCATAGTCCGCTTCCGTCCCCAGCATATCCTCGTCTTTGGAGGGATAGGTGGAGCCGGACACCGCCGAGCCGATGCTCTGGGCCAGCATGGAGCAGGAGGACAGGGTATTCATCAGCAGGCAGACCAGCAGAAACAGCGCCAGCGCAATCAGGAATCCCTTCTTGTGCCGCATGACAAAGCGGCCCGCCTGTTCCGCTTTTTCTTTGACAGACTTTGCCGCCTTGCCGGTCTTGTGCGCGGTCTTGGCAGTATGGCCTGCGGCCTGTGCCGTATGCCCAGCCGTTTGACCGGCGCGTTTGGCGGCGGCATATTCCTTTTTGATGGCCTGCTTTTGCTGCCAGCGGGAAAGGGGGTTGCTGGCAAGCTGGGGGTTCTCCGCCAGGGACTTTTGGTACAGGGCGTTGATGTTTGCTTTTTCCAGCTTTTGCTCCGCCCTTGCCGCTTCGCGGTAGGGTTTCAGCTTATGGCTGCGGTATCCCTCCCGCACCAGCCGCGCGCTGACTTCAACAGCCTGCTCGGTCTTGTGCGCCCCTTCCACGCCCACATTGTCCTGTTCGGACTTGCGGATTTCCTTATGCGCCCCGGCAAGCAGCGCGTTGGCCGGAGCGCCCCGTACCGCATGGGACAGCTTGGAGGGCGGCTTTGCCTGTTCCTCAAAGGTCAGTTTCGTTGTTTTCTTTCCGGTATCGGGGTCAATAACGGTCTGCCGGACCTTCTTTTTGGGTATCCTGGCCTGCGCCTTGTCTGCCCGGACAGCTGCTTTCTGTGCGCGGCGGATCGGCTTTTCCAGCGCCGGGTCGGTCTGTTCCTCCCTCGTAAAGCGCAGGCGCGGCTCCTTAATCAAACCATTCCCCCAGCATCAGCGCCTCCATCATATAGAGCAGTTCCACATAGAGGCCCATGCCAGCCGGGGTGTGTAAAGGACGGAGGATCAGGCAGGCATAGACCTGTGCCAGCACATCGGCCAGAAGCTCCGCGCCCCGGCCCTCCATAATCCTGCCGCCGGTGCCGGGGGAGAGGCAGCACCAGATTTCCGCAAGGCGGAGCAGGCCGGTTTCCCCGTCCCCGTTCAGTTCTGCCGCCATGCTCTCCGCAGTACGGCACTCGCTTACCGCGTCCGCCATCGCCAGAAGCAGCTGGCGGCGCTGAATGTCCATCGCCCGCTTCAAAAACAGCCGGGGATTGTATTTGATTTTCTGTGCAGTCATGATTGCTTTCCCTCCTTTAATTCCTGTAATTTTGTGGTCATGATGCGGTACAGCTCGGTGTCCTTGGGGAACCGGTCGATAAAGGGCAGGATGATGTTGCCGTAGAACAGCAGCCCTTCGCCCTCGCCGGAGTGGGTCACATAGGACAGCTGGTGCGGGGAGATGCCCAGCTGCCTTGCCAGAATCTGCCGGTCGCCGCTTGCCTGGTTGAGCATATATACAAAGTCCGAGTTCTCAAAGATGTTCTCGATCTCCCGGCTGGCAAGCAGGTCCTTGATGTTCTGGGTGATGCCGGTGGGAATCCCGCCCCATTTCCGAAAGCGTTTCCAGATTTCAATGGTATAGGCGGCGGTCTGGTCCTCTTTGAGCAGCAGGTGCATCTCGTCAATGTAGTAACGGGTGGACTTGTGGGCGGCGCGGTTGATGGTGACGCGGTTCCACACCTGGTCCTGCACCACCAGCATACCGATTTTTTTCAGCTGCTTGCCTAACTCCTTGATGTCATAGCAGACAATGCGGTTGTCGATGTTTACATTGGTCCGGTGGTTGAACACATTCAGGGAGCCGGAAACATAGATTTCCAGCGCCGTAGCGATGTACTGCGCTTCTTTTTCCTCCTGGGTCAGCAGAAGGTTGTATAAATCCTCCAATACCGGCATATTCTCCGGCCTGGGGTCGTTCAGGTAATCATGGTAGACCAGCCGCACACAGCGGTCGATGATGGTTTTCTGGACCGGCTGCAAGCCCTCCTTGCCGCCCACGATCAGCTCGCACAGCGACAGAATGAAATCGGATTTCAAAGACAGCGGGCTTTCATCGTCCGAGTAGTCCAGGTTTAGGTCCATCGGGTTAATGTAGTCCCCGGAGGTGGGCGAAATCTTGATAACCTGCCCATGCAGCCGCTCCACAAGGGGCGCGTACTCCGCTTCCGGGTCGCACACGATGATGTCATCGGTGGTGAGCAGAAAACAGTTGGCGATTTCCCGCTTGGCGGAAAAGGACTTGCCGGAGCCGGGAGTGCCTAAAATCAGGCCGTTGGGGTTTTTCAGCTTCTTGCGGTCCACCATGATAAGGTTGTTGGACAGGGCGTTGATGCCGTAGTACAGCGCCTCTTTCCCGTTCTGGAAAAGCTCCTGGGTGGTAAAGGGGATAAAGATGGCGGTGCT
>NZ_CAJUPA010000065.1 GCF_910588395.1 uncultured Faecalibaculum sp.
CAGTGCCGAACGGCACGCTGGGTGGTGT
Organism: uncultured Faecalibaculum sp.; assembly: GCF_910588395.1. GTDB lineage: Bacteria > Bacillota_I > Bacilli_A > Erysipelotrichales > Erysipelotrichaceae > Faecalibaculum. Next base: position 29 of record NZ_CAJUPA010000065.1, read on the forward strand.
GAGAGGGACCTAGTCTCTACTCGATTTATTTTGCGCTTACATAAGTCACGATGCAGCTGTTTCATACAGGTTTTCCGCTGAAAAACCGGTGGAATCCCACAATTCAGGACAATCCTGATAAAAATGGAACAAGTGGAAACGTTTCCTCTTCCATCTGCCCCGTTCGTTGTGTATAATGCAGGTGTTGGTTGTAAACGTTTACAACAAATTGGCAGAAACAAGGTCTGCCCGGAGGAAGAAATCTTATGAAAAACTGGAAAACTCTGGCGGTTGCCGGGGCGATGACTCTGACTGCTCTGGCCGGCTGCTCCACTGGCTCCGACGGTGGTTCCGACAAAGGCGATTCCGGCAAGAAGGGATCTGTCTACTATCTGAACTTCAAGCCCGAGCAGAACGATGCCTGGCAGGAACTGGCCAAGAAGTATACCGAGGAAACCGGTGTTGAAGTAACGGTTGTTACCGCTGCATCCAGTGACTATGAAAACACGCTGATGTCCGAAATGGGCAAGAGCTCCGCTCCCACCCTGTTCCAGGTAAACGGCCCTGTCGGCCTGAAGAACTGGGCTGAATATGCCTACGACCTGAAAGGCACGCCGGTTTACGACGAGCTGACCAGCGATGCCTACACGCTGAAGGATCCGGAAGATCCCGAAAAAGTGGACGCGATCGCCTACGTTGTTGAATCCTACGGCATCATCGTCAACCAGAAGCTGCTGAAGGAAGCCGGATACACCACAGATGACATCAAGAGCTTTGAGGATCTGAAGAAAGTTGCCGACGATATCCAGTCCCGCAAGGATGACCTGGGCTTTGCAGCCTTCACATCCGCAGGCATGGACGGCTCCAGTGACTGGCGTTTCAAGACCCACCTGGCAAACCTGCCGATCTACTTCGAATACCAGGACAAGGACATCACGGACACAGACGCCATTGAAGGCACATACCTGGACAACTATCGTGACATCTTCGACCTGTACATCAAGGATTCCACCACAGACGGCAAAGACCTGGCCGCCAAGACAGGCGATGACTCTCTGAACGAATTCAAAGCCGGCGACGCTGTATTCTATCAGAATGGTTCCTGGTCCTACGGTGACGTGGTTAACGACGAAACCGGCCTGACGGATGAAGACGTGACCATGATTCCCATTTACATCGGTGCAGGCGACGAAGCCACACAGGGTCTGTGCACAGGCACCGAGAACTACTGGGTAGTCAACAAGGATGCTTCCGAGGAAGACATTCAGGCCACTCTGGACTTCATGTACTGGTGCGTGACTTCCGAAGAAGGCACAACAGCCATGGCTGATCAGATGGGATTTGTCATTCCGTTCAAGGATGCCAAGCCGTCTCCGAACGTATTCGTTCAGGAAGATGTGAAGCTGACCGAAAACGGTGCGACTCCTGTAGCATGGTGCTTCACGACGATGCCCTCCGAAGAATGGAAGAACGGTGTCGGCGAAGCGCTGACTGCCTATGCGGCTGATCCGACAGATGAGAAGTGGGAAGCTGTTGAAACCGCGTTTGTAGACGGCTGGAAGACCGAATACGAACTGGCCAACAAATAATACCGGTTCTGATATCTGAGTGTTGTACGGGCAGACTGTGCGTCTGCCCGTTTTTTCTTAAAAGGAGATAAGTATGGAAAAATCTTTGCGCAGATATGCCTGGATCTTCGTTCTCCCCACCCTGCTGGCGTTCACCATCGGGTTCATCATTCCCTTCCTGGAGGGTCTGTACCTGTCGTTCTGCCAGTTCACCACTGTGGGCAACGCGACGTTCATCGGCATTGGCAACTACATTGAAGCTCTGCAGGATGAGACATTCCTGCATGCAGGCCTGTTCACCGTGCTGGTGGCTGTTGTGTCCATCATTTTCATCAACGTTGTGGCCTTCGTTCTGGCCATGATGCTGACACAGAAACTGAAGGGAACCAACTTCTTCCGGGCTGTGTTCTTCATGCCCAACCTGATCGGCGGCATCGTGCTGGGGTATATCTGGCAGATCCTGATCAACTGTGTTCTGTCCCTGACCGCTCAGCCGCTGCTGGCACTGAACGCCACAGCCGGTTACTGGGGCATGATCATCCTGCTGGGCTGGCAGCAGATCGGCTACATGATGATCATCTACATTGCCGGTCTGCAGAACGTTCCCGACGACCTGCTGGAAGCTGCCCGGATCGACGGTGCCACGGAATGGGAAATCCTGTGGAAGATCAAGATCCCCATGGTCATGCCTTCCATTACCATCTGCATGTTCCTGACGCTGACCAACAGCTTCAAGCTCTATGACCAGAACCTGGCGCTGACTGACGGTGCGCCCAATGACATGACGCAGATGTTTGCCCTGAATATTTTTGACACATTCTATGCCCGTGCCGGCAAGGCCTGGAAGGGCATCGGTCAGGCCAAGGCGGTTATCTTCTCCGTCATTGTCGTGATCATTTCTTCCTTCCAGCTGGGCTATACCCGGAAAAGAGAGGTACAGCAGTAATGAAAAAGAAAAAAGGCGAAGGCAGCATCCTGCTGACTGTCATCCTGGCGATCTGTTCGGTTGCCTGGATGTATCCGATTTTCATGATCCTGATGAACTCCCTGAAAATCGAAAGCGCCATCACCACCGCCGGAGCGTTCCAGCTGCCCGACAGCGAAACCTTCGCGGGTCTTGCCAACTACGCGAATGCCATCAACTCCCAGGGCTTCCTGGCGTCTCTGTGGTATTCCCTGTTCATCACGGTGACATCCGTAATCGCCATCGTGATCTGCTGCTCCATGTGCGCCTGGTACATCAGCCGTGTGCAGACAAAAGTCTCCAACGCCCTGTACTACCTGTTCGTGTTCTCCATGGTTGTGCCCTTCCAGATGGTTATGTTCACGCTGTCCCAGACCGCTGACATGCTGAAACTGAACAACCCCTACAACCTGTGGGTGATTTATCTGGGATTCGGCGCCGGTCTGGCTGTGTTCATGTTCGCCGGCTTCGTGAAATCCATTCCGCTGGAAATCGAGGAATCCGCCATGATCGACGGCTGCAGCCCGCTGCAGACTTTCTTCAAGATCGTGCTTCCCATGCTGAAACCCACCATGGTGTCTGTAGGCATTCTGGAAGCCATGTGGGTCTGGAACGACTATCTGCTGCCCACCCTGGTGCTGGACATCAAGAAGTACAAGACCATTCCCATGCTGATCCAGTATTTCCGCGGATCCTATGGCCGTGTTTCCATGGGACCGATGATGGCCTCCATCATGCTGACGGTCATCCCCATCATCATTGTCTATGTGCTGGGTCAGAAACACATCATCAAGGGTGTGGCTGCCGGCGCTGTAAAGGGGTAAACCGGCATGGCCCGCATGACGATCAAGGATATAGCCCGGGAATCGGGGTATTCCACCGGTACTGTCTCGCGGGTGCTCAATGAATCTGGTCCGGTCAGTGAACAGGCTGTCAGACGGATCCGCGAGGTCGTGGACAAGTATCACTTCCAGCTGAATACCAATGCGAAGTTTCTGAAACAGCAGACCCCGGAGGGCATTGCCCTGATCATCCGGGGAACCAACAACCTGCTGTTCGCATCCCTGGTGGAAATTCTGCAGAATCAGATTGAAGAAGCAGGGTACAGTGCCAGCATGCATTACATAGATGAAAGCGGCAATGAGGTGGAGGAAGCCCAGGAAATCTGCAAGCATCAGCCCCCGGAAGGAATCTTCTTTCTGGGAAGCACCCGGCAGAATTTCCAGAAGGGGTTTTCCGGCATCGATGTCCCCTGTGTTCTGGTGACCAACTCCGCGGAAGACCTGGGGTTTGACAATGTGGGATCTGTCACCACCAACGACACGCAGGCGGCGCAGTTTGCTGTGCAGACGCTGCTGTCCCTGGGACACCGGAACATAGCGGTGCTCGGGGGAGACAGAACCCGTTCCCAGGCGGCGATGTCCCGGTTTCTCGGTGCGCAGTATGCCTTTTTCGACAACAGTGTTCCCTTCGATCCGGCCCGCAGCTATCAGCAGGGGATGTTTTCGGTGGAAGATGGCTATGAAGGCATGCTGTCTTTGCTTGACAGAATGCCCGAGCTCACTGCAGTATTTGTCATGGCGGATGTCATGGCCATCGGTGCCCTCCGGGCTATCCGGGACAGAGGCCTTCGGGTACCGGAAGATATTTCTCTTCTGAGCTTCGACGGCATCTCCCTGGCGCAGTATACCGTTCCCCGCATCGCGACGATGTGTCAGGATCAGGAAGAGCTTGCCAGGGAAAGTGTCCGGATGCTGCTGGATATGATTGAAAACAAAGTCCCCGGATCTTTCCGGGAGACATCCTTCAGAATGCAGGAAGGCGAAAGCCTGATGCCGCCTGTACTTGAAAAGTGAGTGAGTGTTATGCGCAGAAATGGTGTTTTGATGCATCTGTCCAGCCTTCCCGGCAGCCAGGGAATCGGTTCCATGGGCAGAGAGGCATATGATTTTGTGAATTTCCTGGAGAAAGCCGGTCAGTCTGTCTGGCAGCTTCTTCCGGTTGTGCCCACAAGCTACGGGGACTCCCCCTATGCGTCTTTTTCCACCTTCGCCGGAAATCCGTATTTCATCGATCTGGATATGCTGGCCGAAGATGGGTTACTGGAAAAAAGCGAGTATGAAGACCTGGACTGGGGCGCCAGTCCGGAATCCGTGGACTACGGTGCTTTGTACCGGAACCGCACAAAGGTTCTGAGAAAGGCCGTCAGCCGGCTGCTGAAAAACAAGCCGGATGACTACTATGAATTCCTGGAAGAAAACTACGACTGGCTCCCGGATTATGCCCTGTTCATGGCGCTGAAAGACAAGAATGGCGGCAAATCCTGGCTGGAGTGGAACGACGACGAGAAGAACTACGGTTCTGAAGCCGTGACCCGTCTGGCTGAAAAGTACCGGGAAGATGTGGATTTCTACGAAGCGGTTCAGTATCTGTTCTTCAAACAGTGGAAGGACCTCCGGAAGTACGCCAACGACAAGGGCATTGACATCATCGGCGATCTGCCGATCTATGTCGCCCTGGACTCCGTTGACGCCTGGAGCCATCCGGAGCTTTTCCAGCTGGACGCCGACCGGACACCGGTTGCCGTCGCCGGCTGCCCGCCTGATGGATTCAGTGCGGATGGTCAGCTCTGGGGCAATCCCCTGTATGACTGGGATTACCATAAAAAAACCGGATATGACTGGTGGCTGCGCCGGATCCAGTATCTGACAAAGCTGTACAACATCGTCCGGATCGATCACTTCCGCGGGTTTGATTCCTATTACGCTATTCCCTATGGCGCCACCACCGCCAAAAACGGTGAATGGAAAAAAGGTCCGGGGATGGATCTCTTCAACAAAGTCAGCAAGCATGTTCCTGAAGGGAAAATCATTGCGGAAGACCTGGGATTCCTCACGGATTCCGTCCGCAAACTGCTGAAAGACACCGGATACCCCGGCATGAAGATTCTGCAGTTCGCCTTTGACTCCCGGGATGGAAACAGCAACGAGTATCTGCCCTTCAACTATCCTGTCAACAGCGTTGCCTACACCGGCACCCATGACAACCAGACCGTCAAAGGCTGGTTCGAATCCGCACCCCGTGACAGCGTGAAATTCGCAGAAGAGTATCTGCGGATCGACGGAGAGGACAGCGACGAGGACAGAAACTGGATCATGATGCGGGAACTCATGGCTTCTCCCGCCGGACTGTCGATTCTCACAGCACAGGATCTTCTGTGCCTGGGAGACGAAAGCCGGATGAATACACCCAGCACCGTTGGCTCCAACTGGACCTGGCGAGCGCTTCCCGGTGTCTTCACGGACGAGCTGGCTCAGAAGCTTCGCGACTATACGAAGATGTACGGCCGCCTGCCGCAGAAACCCAAATGCGTTCCCTGCGAATCCGCTGAATAATGACCGAAACTGCCGTAACCGGACACCGGACGGCAGTTTTTTTCGGTTCTCTGATAAGCCTACTGGAAAGCAGAATGCAGGGAACACAGACAGTCCTCAGAACCGGATACGCTGCTCTGATGGGATCTGCTATACTGGGAACATGAATCACAGTGAACGGAAAGAAGCGGGAAAACTCTACCGGACCGATGACCCTGTACTCCGGCAGGCACAGCAGCAGACTCTGGCCCTGATGGATGCCTACAATCAGCTGCCATGCACGGAATGGGGTGCCAGGAAAGCGCTGCTGAAAAAAATGTTTGCGTCCTTTGGCGAAGAGAGTTATGTGGAAGGACAGATCCACGCCAACTGGGCCGGCCGGTTCTGCCACATCGGGCACTCGGTTTACATCAATTTCAATCTCACCATGGTGGATGACGGACCCATCGTGATTGAAGACTGCGTGCAGATTGGCCCCAACGTAACGCTGATCAGCGGCAGTCACCCTGTTGATCCCGGACTCCGCAACCGACTCTGGCAGTACACGGAACCCGTCCGCATTGGAAAAAACAGCTGGATTGGTGCCGGCGTGATTATTCTGCCCGGGGTGGAAATCGGTGAGAATTCCGTGATCGGTGCAGGGAGTGTTGTGACCAGGTCCATTCCCGCTGATTGTGTAGCCGCCGGCAATCCCTGCCGGGTCATGCGAAAAATCACAAAACAGGACCACTTTTGCTATGGCCGTGGGTCCAGAATAGATCAGGAGCTGGAAGAACTGCTGTACAGGCAATTGCAGCAAGGCGAATGATTCTGCAGCCTTAAAAACAGGGATCAGCACTGCTGGTCCTTTTTCTGTCGATGGGGATGGCCGGACCATCCCTGGACAGGGCGGATACGGGGAAAGGGGGAGATGGGGGCTGTATGGATAGGGATACGGGCTGCAGATGAAAGGTGGGGGCTGTATTGAATGTATGGGGTTTGCATTGCTTAATCGTAGGCTTCAGGAGAAAGCCGGGAGAGTTGCATGAACTGTCGCGATTTGCACTTATTGATAATAAAGAACATAAAAACGCAAAAAAGAACAAAAAGTGGTTGCATTCTCCTGCGGCTGTGGTATTATAAGTGAGCCGCGAGTCAGTTGAACTTATCAACTGAGTCGGCGAATCGAATGAATAAAAAGTTCAAAAAAAGTCGTTGACAAGCTCTTGCGGATGAGTTATG
>NZ_CAJUPA010000066.1 GCF_910588395.1 uncultured Faecalibaculum sp.
AAACGCCTTATTTTGTCGTTTTGTCACAATCCGTGCAGAACACAAACCATAGATTCCAATGGTTTTGTCGTTCCAGATTTGTGTATCCCGGGATCTGGGTTCTTTTCCTTTCTTAAATTTTTATTTTTTGTTTTGGGATAAAAAAGAGGGCTTCTGTATCCGGGACGCTCATTAAAAGCGGCCATATATACAAAAAGCCCTCTGGTTTTCAGGTTCCATATTCAGTTGTCATCCAGCCCCATTGTTAAGTGGGGGAGCGTATCCTTATCTTCATAGGTTTCCTCCATATATTCAAAAAGCCGTATCCAGGATAACCGGCTCCCTGTGCTGTGTTATCTCCATATTTATATCAGCCTCGACTGCCTGTGAATCCTCCCATCGCAAAACGGGCAGCCTGTCCCTTTCTGGCGGACCTGGACTGTGCACTGCCAGTGGTGGCCTTTTTCACAGACCCACCAGACTTTCCTTGTTGAAAACGGCCTGACCTGCTCCGGTGTAAGCCCCATATTTCTCTGGCAGTCCCATTCCCTGGCCAGCCTGGGGCTGTATGTCGCAAGGTCGGATTCCCCCGGGATGACCGGGTGCCGGTCCAGCAGGCGCGTGCAGACAGGGCAGCCGCTCCCTGCGGCCCGTTCATAGACCTCCGCTTTCCAGGAGTGCCCTTTCCTGCATCTCCACCACACTTTCTTCCGGGTCTGGTACATGACGGTCTCCGGTGTGGATCCCTGGTTTTTCCCATAGTCCCATTCCCCGGCCAGCTCCGGATGGACTGATGCCAGGTCATTTTCGCCCGGCAGCACTTTCCGGTTCCCGCAGTACGGGCAGCCGTTCCCGCGTCTCCTGCCCGGCAGTTTCGCCTTCCAGGAATGCCCCTTTCTGCACCGCCACCAGATATCCTTCTGGCTCCCGGCGGTTATCTCCGATGGAAGGAACGTATTTTTTTCAAAATCCCATTCATCCATAAGCTCCGGGCACCTGCTCTGCGCGTCATTGAAGCCCTCCAGAATCTTTTTGCCGCAGCAGTAGGGGCAGCCGCATCCATTTCTCCGGTTGGAGATCTTTGCTTTCCATGAATGGCCGCAGCGGCCAGTCCACCATACCGACCGTTGGCTCATGCCCGTGACATCCTCCGGCCTTAAGCCCCCGTTCCTTTCATGGTCCCATTGTGCCGTAAGCTCCGGATCCGCTGTCGCAAGGTCATTGAACCCAGGCATCACTTTCCTGCCAGCACAGTAGCGGCAGCCTTTCCCAGCCGCCCGGCTTGATACCGCCGCCTGCCAGCTGTGCCCTTCTGCACAACGCCACCAGACCCTTTTTGCAGTGCCTCCGGCAACATCCTCAGGACGAAGGCTCCCATTTTTGCCAACATCCCATTCCTCCGCAAGCAGAGGGGCCACTGTCGCAAGGTCATTTACTCCGGGGATCAGCCGGTTCCCAGCGCAATACGGGCAGCCAGCCCCGGCCGTCCGGCTGTAGACGGCGGCCATCCAGCTGTGTCCTTTACGGCACCTCCACCAGACTTTTTTCACGGATCCCGGCTGCACGTCTTCCGGCGTCAGTCCCTTGTTCCTTATCCCGTCCCATTCTTCCGCAAGGGCGGGATTCCTTGCCTTTAAGTCTGTCTGTCCCCTGATCAATGGGTACTGGTTCATTCTTCTGCCTGCCTCCTCATCTCATCAAGGAGCTGTTCCTCCCTGGTCTTTGGTTTTTCCTTCGCTTTCTGTGCACCGCCGAACGGGTCGGGGCGTGTCCCTTCTATCAGGTCCCCCAATGCCGCCTGCGTCACGTTCCCGGCAGTCCTGACTGGAAGATGCGCTTCCTGCATCAGCTGCCTTGCCAGGTCAGGGTACAGGTACTTCTCCAGCATCCTGCGGAGGTACGCATTCTCCCTCCGCAGCCCTCTGTTTTCTTTCTCTAATGCCCGGTAAAGTTCCTCTGACCGCTGCATTTCCTTCTTCATCACCCCCGCCTGCTTTTCGGATTCCGCTTTCCGTGAGACTGCGTTCCTGTAGTTTATCTCCATCTCTGTATATCTGTCATAGACGGATTTCCAGTACGCATCCATGTCGTTCAGCTTGCCTTTTAAATCCGAAAGATCCTGGCAGGTCCTGACCAGGCCGTCAGCATCAATGCTTTTATATACCAGCAGTGCATCGGTTCCGGTCCTGGAAGCCCCCGCCTTCAGCTCGTCCAGCCGCCTGCGGACGCCCCTGTTCCTGCGGAATTCATACTCTTTAGCAGGGACGCCCTGCCTCCCGGCATACTTCGCCAGGTCCGTAAACCTGATGTCCCTCGCATTGCCGCAGGCCACATCCGCATAATACTTTTCCAGTATGCTGACCAGCAGCGCTTCATCTGTCTTGTTTGGTCTTGCCATTTTTCTCTCCCTCCATCTTCCTCTCCAGCGCTTTCCTGTAACACGCGCTGCTGTTCTGCAGCCGCAGGAGCGCGGACGTGATATCCTCCTGCGCACCGTTCCCGCGGCGTACCTGTTCAATCATCTCCATCAGAAACATCCCGTCCTCATCCACTTTTTCCCGGAATCCCTCCTGGACGGCAAGCCTCAGCCCATCCTGGTCAGGATAGTAATGGATGCAGTTCCTGCAGTCGCCGAAATGCCCGCCTTCACGGTAGTTTTTCATGCATTCGGAAATATCGCCTCCGGGGAGGCCTGCATAATCACAGTGCCCGCCTTCCACCTCCGTCATGCCATGCCTGTCCCCCATGCGCAGCTTCAACGATCCGTCCAGTGTGACCTTCCCACGGTTCTCACGGTATTTCTCATAAACGGCGCTCTCCACCACAGCAGAAAGGTTCGCATAATAGCTGGCACTGATATCAATGCTCTCATGGCCGGCCAGCTCCCTGCATATCACAGGGGAACCGCCGGACAGGATCAGGTTTATCATGGCAAGGTGCCGTGTGTCCCCGAGGCTGACCGGATAATCCGCACTCCCTGTCACCTTCTCCTTGAATTCGCCAAGCCTGCGGCGCATCTGGCAGTAAGTCATATATCCCAGCTGTGTCGCACGTGCCGGGGAAAATAAAGTGTCTTTTTCATGGGGGCGGCGTTTCTCCCCAGCCGCTTTATAAGCGAGGATCTCCCCCGCAAGCCATTCCGGCACCTCGTATTCATGGAGGGTATAATCCGCATGGATCGTGTAGCCGACTTTCTGCAGCCTTTTCTTCAGTCTTGTCCGGCGTACAGTAAGGATCCACCTCCCATCCCGGTTATAGATACAGTCGCCTGGCAGAAGGAGGAATTCCGTCGCCCGCAGGGGCAGGATGCTGGTAAGCCTCCACCAAAGGTATGCCGGGAAAAAGTAGTCCTTTGTGTCTTCACCAGCAGTTCCCCAGAACTCATTGACATACCGGTCAAATCTCAGGTAATACCGGAAATCCGCCAGCTTCCTCGGTTTACGGGCCCATCCGTCCAGCGTCCGGTTTTCCTCGATCCGCTCCATGACGGCCCCTATGTACCCGGGTGAATCAGGAATCATACCCAGGAACTGGAGTGCATGGCTGATATGTACATCCCATGTGCATGCTTCCCCGAATCCACAGCACCCCAGCCTGACCAGGGAGCTGCTGACCCCGGCAACCGAACTGGCCGCCATTGTCCCAAGCAGCAGCACTGTATAGGACTTCACATAATCCAGGAAGCACCCCTCGTCACAGCCGGTCCACTCCTGGACTGTGCCGCCACCGGTCTCGAAGCGGATGTTCCTGCGTTTCACTTCATCCGTGATCCGCCATTCCGCATCCGGGAATGAGCCCCTGTCGATCACTCCTTTTGCGGCATACTCGGCAAATTTCCTCTCCGCCTGCAAGCGCGTTCCGGTGTCCATTTCACGGATGAGCAGCACTTTTGTATACCCTTTATGCATCTGCACATCTGCTATCATCTGTATCTTTCAGCCTCCTTTCCAGCATCCCTGTCATGGTCTCCATATCCGCGCCGGGGTAAAGCATCGGAAGGCTTTCGAGCATCTGCCCGACAGCCGGTATGATCCCTCTGGACAGGATGTTTTTCAGGCGTTCCCGTTCCGGCCCGGATGCCCTGTTTTTCAGTTCCGTTATCGCGGTGTATTCCTTCATCAGCAGATGGAAGGCCGCTTTCGTAAAGATCTCATAGCCGCAGCCGATGCAGCCGCCCCTGAGGGAGTCGCAGCAGGGCATCCCGACAGCAGTACGCAGGCAGAGCGTCTCCGGCTGCCTGGATGCCGCCGCGCCGCTTGCGGCCATCTGCAGGGCATCCCCGAGCCTGCCTTCCGGGATGGACGCGACAATCTCCCGGCTGGCCTCCAGTGACCGTTCGACAAGGAGCGCGGCTTCTTCCAGCTGCCCGGCGTCCAGGCCAATGCACCGGATCAGTTCAGTCTGCCGCGGGACATCCAGCCGCCGGTATCCGTCACCCGCATACCTTTCCAGCAGCAGTGCCGGAATGAAGCCAAAGATGCCCCTCTCAAACATTTCCCGCAGGATGAATTCCGGGCGGTATCCGGAAAAAGCAGCATCCTTCAGGTAGATATCCGTGATCCCCGGCAGGGCGCCGATCCCTCCCTTGTGGCTCCTGGCAAGGGCCGCGAGCATATATCCCTTCGGCCTGCCAGGCCCGTCCGCCGTCACCAGCTCGATCCCCTGGAGATAGGACTTGTTCGCCCTTCTGGTCTGGAACCTCCGCTCTCCAAGCGCTTCTATGAACTGCGTGCCAAAAAATCTCCTGATCGATACAATGTCCTGGACTGGCCGTACCAGGGGCTCGTTTTCTTTATGGTGGAGGAGCTTTATGGTAATGATCAGCCCCATGGCCGCTTTCAGTGATTCCGGTATAAATAACTTCAGCTCCGGCACACCCTGGTACCTTTCTGTCTTGGATGGGTACATCGGCAGGTATTTCAGCCTCAACAGCAGCTCTTCTGAAACGCCCCTGGCATCCGCATCCCGGTAGCTTCCGGAGCGGAGCATCCCTTCCACCGTGTCCGGCGGGTAGGGCAGTGATGGAACCGGCAGCCGGGTGATGTCCGTCCGCCTTAACGCCCCCAGGAAATGGAGCGCCGCAAAGAGCCACAGGTCGGCATAGCGGACAGAATCCAGGGCTTTTATGACCAGCCCGTTCGCCTCCCATGATGCCTCATTGAATACGCAGTACGCCATCACGCTGAATTCCCTGACCGGATAAGCCTCTTTCCGTATTTCCGCCTGCCGCCTGGGATGGATGTCGTATCTGCAGCTGCTGTCCCCTGACACCTCCGCAGCAAACTTCGCAAACAGCTTTGTGCTCCTGACGGGAAGCATTTCCGATGTCTTTTCCATAAGGCAGTCAAGCTCTTCTGCACTGTATCCGGACAGCTCACGGCCGCAGGCAGAAAGGATGAAATCAAGTATCTTCCACCCGCTCGGTTCATCGCTGATCCCTTCCCGGGCCACAAACTTCCGGTAGCGCCGGCATGTCTCCGGCAGCTTCCCGCTGTATGTATCCAGCAGGACCGACAGCTTTTCCCGCGGTGTTCTCTGATAAGCGGACAGCCACAGGCGGATCGGGCCGCGCATGCTTTCGTAGTCGCTGACCGCCATCTCCCTGCCGCTGCCTTCCGGGGCCTGCCCGAACCATCCGTTCCTGTCCAGGAACCCGAGGAGGTCATCCCTGCACCTGCAGATGTCCCGGTATGCCGACTGCACCTGCGCCGCATCTTTTAAGACCTCATCAAACAGTATCATCTTCAAAATCCCCCCATCCTGACACGAGCATGGTCACCAGACGGTCACTGGATGCCTCCAGCTCCCTTGTAATGTCACCTTTGTTCTGGAGATACAGGAACGAGCTTTCCGGGCTGCTGTCACCCCTCCAGTACTGGATGCTCCCGATATCCTCGCCCCTGAGTACGAGCTGGACCGTGAACCAGTGGCGCAGCGCATGTGTCCCAAGCTGGTTCTCATACAGTACCTGTCCATAGAGCCTCAGTTCCGGGTCGCTGCTCTTTATCAGGTATGGGCGGAGATGCCCATCCACCAACTCACGGAACCTCGTCCGGTAAGTCTCATAGGTCATGGCTTCCCCATTCCTGTTGATGAACATGGGGCAGTAGTCCCTGTCGAACTCCCGCCCGGAAAGGAACTCCCTGTGCAGCTCGTATGCCTTGCAGAAAGCCCCCAGGAATGCGGGGTAGACACCCTGCCTGCGCTCTTTCTTGATCATCCCGACCTCAACGTCATCATCCCGTATCCGGATTTCCTGTTCAACATCGACCACGGCGCTGACTACACGCCCGCCAAGCTCAGTGAATGTGATCCCCCTCCCCAGGGGGCTGCATTCCTGCCGCACGCTGCATACCTCCCCGGCGCGCAGCCCCGCGAATGCCTGCAGGCAGAGTCCGAAGGCGATGTCCCTGGCATAACGGAAAGCCATCGGGATCAGTACCTCAAAGGCTTTATAAGGGATATCCCGAAAGATCTTTTTCCTCACCGGCATCCCGGAAACCTGGAACACGGGGACTGCTTTAAGGAAACGCCGCCCATGTCTGTCATACGCGGCTTCGTCGCGGTACAGCTCCGGACGGGTGACCTTCATAAACCCGCCGAACTTCCATACAAGGTTCGCCATAAAAGCAGTCACAGCGCCGATACATTTGGTGATGCTGTCCCTTCCCCGGTAGTCCCCGTCCGCTTTCTTTTCCGCTGCATAATAGTCAAAGTATTCCTGCAGCATCTCCGCTGTAATGCCGAACACATGGCGGATCCCGAACCTCTTTCCATTGTCCACCAGGACATAGTTGAGCATCCCGCAGATGTAATACAGCTTCTTCTCCGCATTCGATGAGATCGGCTTATACACCTTGAAGCCCGCATAGTCCTGAAGCCTTGTGAACCGGGAGATGACACCATAGCCATTCCGTACCACTATGAATGACCTGGAATAGACCACCCCGTCTTCCGTTGCTGTCCGGATGGTATACACTCCATACCTCTGGATCTGTTC
>NZ_CAJUPA010000067.1 GCF_910588395.1 uncultured Faecalibaculum sp.
CTGACTTGCGGCTCACTTATAATACCACAGCCACAGGAGAATGCAACCACTTTTTTGTTCTTTTTTGCATCTTTCTTTGCTGCATCACCGATAAGTGCAAGTCGCAGCATTTCGTGCAACTCTTTCCTTTTTTTCCTGAAGCCTCCGACAATTGAATACAGACCTCACACATTCGATACAGGCTCCCGCCAATCATCTGCAATCCACACCTCTCTCATGTCGCACCCTTTCCCCCTTTCCCTGTATCCGCCCCGGCCAGGGATGGCAAGGCCATCCACATCGGCAGACACCCATGGACTGTCTCCTCTTTTCCTGTATCCCCGCGGAAACTGTATAATGGATGCATGTCTGAAAAACGAGTCAAACTGCTGATATACTTCGCTGCGCTGTCAGCCGGCGCACTGCTTATTTCCAATCTCTCGGCGATCAAGCTCTGGGACCTGGGGGGAATCGCCGTGGATGGCGGAATCGTTCTGTTTCCTCTGACTTACATACTCAGTGACCTCACTGTGGAGCTCTTCGGAAAGAAGCTTTCCAGAACCGTGATCTATGCCGGTTTTCTGATCAACCTCATTGCCGTCTTCGTGTTCTATGCCGTGATTGCGCTGCCTGCGTACCCGGGGTGGGACATGCAGGAGGCCTATGCGGCTGTGCTCGGGTTCTCTCCGCGGATCATTTTCGGGTCCCTGGCGGGTTACCTCAGCTCCAATCTGCTGAACAACTGGCTGTTCATCCGGATGAAACACTCGGATTCGGCGTTCTCCCGGAGTTTCATTGCCCGGGCCCTGGGATCTTCGGCCCTGGCGCATATCGTGGATTCCGGTGTGTTTGAAACCGTGGCATTTCTTGGCGTGCTGCCATTCCAGGAATTCCTGCAGCAGGCGGTGTTCGCCTATGTTCTGGGGATGGGACTGGAACTGATTCTGTCGCCTCTGGAGGCTGTGATTGAAAGAAAGCTGAGGAAATCCCTGTGAAACCACTGAATACAACTGACAATCCGGTGACTGCCGGAGAAACACCCGCGCAGGAACTCCCTGCATTTTCCTTTGAAATCGAAAAACGGCTGCCGGGGCTGGGCCGTGCGGGGATCATTCACACGCCCCACGGCGATATCCGCACGCCGGCTTTCATGTGTGTGGGAACCCGGGGAGAAGTCCCTTTTGTGTCCATGGAAGAACTCCGGGCACTGGGAGCCCAGGCCATGCTCTCCAATGGCTATCACCTGCGGAATGCCTCGCCGGATATCGCCTCCCGGGGCGGGCTTGCGGCGTGGTCCGGCTGGAATGGGCCCACACTGACGGACTCCGGCGGATTCCAGGTCATGTCTCTGGGTTCGGGCATGGGCAAGGTTGTGGCAATGGAAAATCAGGACAATCTCGCCAATACCCCGCACCGCCAGCGGCTGGCGCATGTCACGGAGGAAGGCATCCGGTTCTGGGATCCGGTCCTTGAACGGGAGGATTTCATCGGGCCGCGGCAATCCATGGAGATCCAGTGCCGGATCGGCGCTGACATCCACATGGCATTCGATGAGCTCACCTCGCTGGCAGATGACTATGACTACAATGTCCAGGCCCTGGAGCGCACTGAACGCTGGGCACAGACCAGTCTGGATGTCCACAAGGAACACCGGGATGATCTGGGATACCGCCAGTCGCTGTACGGCGTGCTGCAGGGCGGCCGCTGGGAGGACCTGCGGCGGTCCACTGCCCGGAAACTCGGGGTCATGGACTTTGACGGCTATGGACTGGGGGGTGCGTTTCTGAAAAGCGACCTGGGGGAAATCCTGCGCTGGTGCAACGAAGAACTCCCGGAGAACAAACCCCGGCACCTCCTGGGCCTGTCCCATCCCGATGATATCCTCATCGGGATCTCCATGGGAGCAGATACTTTTGACTGTGTGGCGCCCACCCGGGAAGCCCGGCATGGCCGGGTGTATTCCCTGGACGGACCGGTGAATCTTGGACCCTGGAAAGATTCCGACCGTCTCATTGACAACGAATGCGACTGTCCCACCTGCAAAGCCGGGTGGACCCGGGGACAGCTGCGGGCGCTGTGGAAGTCGAAAAACGACAAGGAAAAGCTCTACCAGTACTTTCATCTGGCATCCGTCCACAACCTGCGCTTTATTCTGCGGCTGATGGAACAGGCCCGGCAGGCGATTCTGGACGGAACCTTCGAATCATTCAAAGAACAGTTCCTGGACCGGTATTATCACCGGAACAGCCACCGGGATGCCTGACCTGTCAGCCCTTTCCGGCAGCAGCCGTCCTCCTGCAGACAGCGGATCCTGAAAAACCCCGCAGGTCAGGAACAAACCACACACTGATAACGCCAGCAGGCAGCGGATATCCGGTTGCTGCACCGGACCCGCTGCCTGTTTTTTCTGTATATCCCCGGACTATGGCCGCCGGGCTTTTGCTTTCCAGACCTCCGGAATCAGGGAAGCCGCTTCTTCATCCACAATGAACTCCACATTCGGATGCATCCGCAGCCAGGACACCGGAAACATCGGATCCAGCGCTTCTTCCTCAAAAAACCGTTTCAGAAGCCCGGCTTTCCGGACACCGGAGCAGACCACAAAATAATGACTGGTTTTCATGTGCTCTTCCATTCCCGTGGTGATCGCATATTCCGGCACCTTCTGCCAGTCACCGCCAAACGCCGGTGCATTCTGCCGCCTGGTGGCTTCATCCAGCTTCACTTTGTGCGTCCGGGGATACAGCACAGGGCCCGGTTCATTGAAGGCAATATGACCGTCATCGCCAATCCCGGTGATCGCGATATCCAGCCCCGCCTCTGCAATTTCCTCTGCATACTGCCCAAGCTCCGCTTCCAGATCCTGCGCCAGGGCATCGGGATAGCGCACATTGGCCGGATCGATGTTCACATGATCCAGAAAATGTTCATGCATGAAATGAATGAAACTTTCCGGATCCTGAGGACCCAGCCCCGCGTATTCATCCATATCAAACGTGCGCATCCGGGAAAAATCCGCCTTTCCCGCCTCATACGCCTTCACCAGCTCCCTGTACATCCCGATCGGAGAATTCCCCGCCGGCAGACAGAACACCAGATCCGGTTTTTTCTCCAGCAGCGACAGCACTCTCTGCGCCATCACCTGACTGACTTCACTGTAATCCCTGCAAATCGTGAGTTTCATCTTCTTCCCTCCTGCGCTCAGCGTACCGCGAAACCCGGGAAGACGCAAGGAATTCTGGCGATTTCGCTAATTTTGATTCTCCGCCTGCCGGTTTCCCAGCCACCGGATCCCGTCACAAGTCACCAGTACATCCGGCTGACAGATCTCCAGAACCCCCCGGCGGTTGATCTTCGAAGGATCCGCCAGACAGACCACCTGCCCGCAGGCCCTTGCTGTCGCCGCTTTTCTCGCAGATTCCTCCGGATCGCTCCCCGTAGCCTGGTCCCCGGCAATTCCATCCGGGGAAAGAAAATACAGATCTGCCTGCAGACCCGCAGGAAAACCCCCGGTGAGCCGGTTGTGTTCCCGGTCCAGCCGGCCCCCGGTCACCTGCAGCGTCACATCACTGGAACGGCTCAGGATCTCCGCCGCCGTCCAGCTGGCAGTGATCACCGTGCACCGCAGCCCCCGGTTCAGGATTTCCTGCGCCAGTCTGGCACAAGTCGTCCCGGCATCCAGCACCACAGTCATGTCCTCCTGCAGAAGTTCGGCCGCCTGTCTGGCGATCTGTTCCTTTTCCCGTTCATTGAGATGAACCCGGCTGGCGTAAACCGTATTGCGGGGTGTTCCCTCGGTAGACACCGCACCTCCCCGCACCCGGCGCAGACATCCCTGTTTTTCCAGCACAGTCAGATCACTGCGGATCGTCGCGACACTCGCATGCAGAACCTGGCAGAATTCCTGCAGCGTCACCACTTCCTGTTTCTGCAGCATATCCCGGATCGCATCCCGGCGCATGCAGGCTTTTTTGTTCGTGTTCATACACAAAGTATAATGGAAGTCTGTCAGTCACTGACAGCTTTGCAGCGTTTCCTGCTGATGCGGCTGCGCCTGGCCCTGCTCTGCTCCCGGCGGATGAGAAGCCAGATCCCAAGCGCATCTGCCAGCAGCCAGCCGATGGGGACAGACCACCAGATGGCCTCCAGCCCGAATCCGGCATCCGGAAGCGTCCAGGAAAGCAGTACCCGGGTTCCCAGAGAAACCAGCGTCAGCAGCAGGCTGATCCCGGTGTTTCCAAACGCCCGGAAAAACCCGTACAGCAGAAACAGGATCCCGATTGCAAAATAGAAACTGCCTTCCACCACCAGATACCGGCTTCCCACCTCCAGCGCTCCCGGATCCTGGGGAATGAAACATGCCAGCAACCACCGGCGGAAAAGCAGAACCAGCAGAGATACACACAGACAGAACCCGCAGCTGATGACAACCGCCGTGCGGATACCGGACTTGACCCGCTGTGCTTTTCCCGCCCCATGATTCTGGGCAATGAACGTGGACGCCGCATTTCCGAATTCCTGCGCCGGCATATATGCGAAGCTGTCGATTTTGACCCCAGCCGCGAACCCTGCCATCACCTGCGGACCAAAGGTATTCACCTTTCCCTGCACCAGCAGGATCCCGAAATTCATCACAGACTGCTGCAGAGATGTCATCAGTGCCAGGGACGTTACCCGTTTTGCAGTCTGTGCATCCCAGCGGAAATCCCGCAATCCTGCACACAGAGAGGAATACCGGTGCCAGAACATCCCGGTGATCCCCACCGCGCTGATCCACTGCGCCGTCATCGTCGCCAGTGCCGCGCCGGCAGTTTTCCAGAGAGAAATCCACCAGAAATCCAGGACAATGTTCAGAATACACGTGACAATCAGCCACACCGCCGGCGTGCGGGAATCACCCACAGCCCGGAAAAAACCCCCGAAGAAATTGAACAGATACACCGCCGGGATCCCCGCTGTGATCCAGCCAAGATACGCCCGCATATCCGGGACAACCTCCGCCGGAATCTGCAGAAGCAACAGGATGGTATCCCGGAACAGCGTCATCCCAAGCCAGATTGCAAGCGCCGGCAAAGCCGTGACCACAAACGAATGCCACAGATCTGTCTTCAGACGCGCCGGGTCCCTTCGGGCATGATCCATGGAAAGCTGCACCCCTGTCCCCAGACACAACCCCAGAAAAATGCTCGTCACAAAATTCATCAGCGAGAAACTGCTGCCGGCAGCCGCCAGTGCCGTCGACCCCGCCAGCTGCCCGAGTATGATCGTATCCGCCACATTGTAAAGCTGCTGAAGAAAATTGCCGGCTATCATGGGCAGACTGAACATCACCAGACTCCAGGCTGTATTTCCCTGTGTCAGATCCATGCCCTGCCGTTTCACCACCCCGTTTTCCATTCTCATCCCTTCCTTTCCCGCCCATCATATACCTGACATACTGTGCATTCTACAGAAGTCCGAAAGGAGGAACCGGGTCAGCAGCATGACAGGGTGCGGTTTGCTCTGCCGATGGGGCCTGCGGCCCTGGCCGGGGCGGAGATTAGATGTGTGCTGTCTGCCTGTATTCTGAAAGTAAAAAAACCGATACCCTTTCGGATACCGGCTTTCTCAGTGGCCATGTGTTATTTTTGCCTTTCGGCTATCGTCACCGCAAGAGAGCTTGACTTCTGTGTTCGGGATGAGTACAGGTATTTCCTCTCTGCCATGATGACCACATCCGGAATCGTGTCTTTACCAATCTCTGAAAACCATACTCGATATTTCTTCCCGTTTCCTGTCTTCCGCAAAGCTGCGGGCCTTACTTCTCTTTCGATCAA
>NZ_CAJUPA010000068.1 GCF_910588395.1 uncultured Faecalibaculum sp.
CAGCTTTGCGGAAGACAGGAAACAGGAAGAGATATCGTGTATGGTTTTCAGAGATCGACAGGACAGGCTTCCAGTGAAGTTTTAAGAAATTACCGGCATTCTATGGAATGCCGTTATTTTTTTTGATGTCAGATCCGACGTACGCGTCAAATCAGGGACATGCATCCGAAAAGAAGTAAGCGTCAAATCAAGGACATGTATCTGAAAAGAAAGACCTGGGATACGATATCCATTGCGGATGTCGTTTCCCAGGTCTTCGGCTTTTTTCGGCATATTTCCGGACAAACAGGACAGGCAGTGAATCATCCGTCTCAATCTGTGTTAATTTGTCTGTGAAAGGAACACCTGCCTGTCAGGCATTTGCACCAGATTATGAAAAACAGTATCCTCATGGCCCTGGCTTTGCTGCCTGTCCTGTTTCTGACTGGATGCACAGCAGCACCGGATCCCACAGGGATGTACCCGCTGGATGAATTCAATGAAGTATTCTCCGGAAACGATCACCCGGTGGAAACTGCTGCAGACATGTATCCCCTGGATGAATTCAACGACCACTTCAGCTCCTGACAACAGAAACAATCCGTGCCTGGTTCCGTGACTTCCCAGTGAAGCCGCGGATTTTTTCATGCCCCGGCAGCCTTTCAACCCTGGAGGTCACTGTCTGCTTTCCATCGGCAGAAAAGCGGAAATTTTCTTTTTCCAGTCACCATTTTTCCACTGCAATCGTGGTATAGGTGAAGGAACCTTCAAAACTGCTGTGATCTCTGACAAGGGGACACGGATCCAGATGACCGGGAGGAGTGGAATCATGAGACTGCCAGTGGAATATCTGGTACCGAAATATCAGGACAATTTGTATCAGGCGGCATTTGCGGTTTTGCAGAACTGTGCGGATGCCCAGGATGCGGTGCAGCTCGTGTTCATCAAATACCACCGGCTGGAGCAGGAATTTGAAAACGAAGACCATATCCGCAAGTGGCTGTTCCGTCTGGTGATCAATCAGGCCAGGGATATCCGGCGTTCGTTCTGGCGCAGGCACAGGGCATCGATCACGGAGGCTGTGGAAAATATAGCCGAGGAACTGGAGAGCGGTGAGGACAGAGCACTGTTCGAAGCTGTTTGCAGTCTTCCCGGGATGTACCGGATCACACTGCAGCTGTTTTATTACGAGGATTTCAGTGTGCGGGAGATTGCAGATCTGATGTCGGTGAGCGAGTCGGCGGTGAAAAAACGTCTGTCTCGGGGGCGGCAGATGCTGCGGGATGTACTGGAGAAGGAGGAATCGAGACATGTCTGAGGATCAGAGAAGAGTCCGTGAGGAACGGGATGCTTACAAACGGGTGTTTTCACAGATCCGGATTCCGGAACCGGTCAGTCTGGAAACGGTGAGAAAAGAAGAAAGAACAGGTGGATGGATGAAATTCTATACAAAACGCGCGGCAGCGGTGGCGGCGGCAATGGTGATCGTGGCTTCCACGGGTGTGGCGTATGCGGCGGATCTCGGTGGTTTGCGTACGACGGTGAATGTATGGCTGCGGGGAGAGAACAAAGAGATTGTGGCTGATCCCAATGGGGATGGCGGCTACACGTTCTATGAAGAGGGAAACGACGAACCTGTTGGCAGCGGGGGAGGTGTGTATATTGACGACAATGGTCAGGAACATGTACTGGGGCCCCAGGATGTGGCGAATACCATGGTGCCGGTGGTGGAAAAACGGGATGACGGTTCTTACTGGCTGAGCGAAGAGGAGAACTGCTGGGATGTCACAGAGTATGTCACGGTGGGAAAGGAAGTGCATTTCCACGGTAAATCGATGTACTACGATGTGCTGGTGGAAGAACACAGCCTGTCTGTGGAAAGCGGTCCGAAATCGAAGCCAGGCGTGGCGTATATTGAGCTGAATCAGTGACCCTGGGTCTGAATGACTGTCCGGAGAAGAAACCGGGCAGTTTTTTCTGCAATGTGGCGGGGAATGGGAGAAACGGAATTGCGGAGAAATGACACAGATGTGAAGCCTGATGACATAAATATGAAATTCACAGGTAATACACACAGGCTATATTCTGTAAAATGCGTAAATATCCCTTGTACTTCAGAGAATTGTTGCGTACAATGCGGTCAGTGTCAGAGAAGCTGACAGACAGAACGCGGACTGTGCCCGGGAAACAGATGCGTCAGTGGAGGAAATAAAATGGATCAGAAATATGAAGCATTGCACAAACGGGTTCAGGCTGTGCTGGTGCCGGCGCTGGACAGGGCTGGATATACCGTTGTGACGGATATCCAGACGGATGAAAGCAGAAA
Organism: uncultured Faecalibaculum sp.; assembly: GCF_910588395.1. Taxonomy (GTDB): domain Bacteria; phylum Bacillota_I; class Bacilli_A; order Erysipelotrichales; family Erysipelotrichaceae; genus Faecalibaculum. The sequence goes on from NZ_CAJUPA010000068.1 coordinate 2,306, forward strand.
AACCGGAGATCCGACTGTCCGTCTAGTGATTCGGGATGAAAGTGCGGGTTTTATCATGCGGTTTGTGGTGGAAGATCTGTTGAATCTGCCGGAGGAAGAACTGGATAAACAGCTGATGGGGTTTGTGAAGATCTGGCTGACAGACAGCACAGCTTACCGGAATGCCTCTTTGAAGGATGGCCGGTTTCTGGACTTTGACAGAATGCGGGAGAACATTTTCATCCGTCTCCAGGATCCGGATCTGTGCCCGGACCTGATGGTCAGATGTCCTTTCAGACGGGTGATGGACGATGAAATGATTGCAGTGTACCGGATCGCCATGAATGACCAGAACAGCAGCAATCTGGTGTCTGTCACCGTGGATCACAAGCTGATGAAACGGTGGAATATCAGCGAGGAAGAGCTCTGGGCACAGGCGCTGAAAAATCTGAAAGGGGAAGAACCCCGTCTGCTGCTCTGCGATGCACTGATTGCGGACCGGAATCTGCACAATGAGCGGCTGAATCTGCTGCCGGGATGCAGAAGACTGCAGACGGGTACCATGTATGTTCTGATGTGCGGGGCTGGTGTCTGCAACGGTGCCAGGGAGGTGCTGAATCCGGCACTGATGGAGAAAATCGGGGTGATGATGGACGGAGACTACTACATTCTGCCTTCGTCCATCCATGAAGTGATGATCACTTCGGTCCGGGGCAGGCCTGAAGGCGTCCGGGATCTGAAGCGGAATCTCCGGGAGGTCAACGAAACCATGGTAAGTCCCCGGGATCTGCTGAGCTACAAAGTGTTCCGCTATGACCGCTGGAAGAAATGCATCCTTCGGGCGGACTGACCGGAGAAGCTGGCTGGGGGTATACGCAATGGTGACAGGTTGTGCCGGCAGTGATTTCACAATACCCCGCTGCAGATCCGGAACCTGAGATACAATAAACGGGACGTTTCTGAAAGGACTGATCCCATGTCAACCCGTTTTCACCTGTGGCTGAATGCCTTCACCTGTGAGATCTGCTGGCGGATGCTGTTCTGCTGCGTTCTGTGGCCCGCTGCCGGACACCTCCTCCATTCCCCTGTCTCCCTGCTGTGGCTTGTGCCGGTGGCAGCGCTGCTGGCTCTCTGGGAATTTTCCAGTCTGCTGCAGGTATTTGCCTGGGGGGTGGGACCGCTGCGGGCTGTACGGCAGGGGCTGCGGACAATGGGGTCTCTGTTTGCACAGGGTTCCTGGAAATGCCTGATCTGTCTGCTGTCACTGCTGCCGCTGCTGTTCGCCGGCACGCTGCCGGTGATGAATCTTGGCATGCAGTCCATGGTAACAGGCCAGGCGCTGCGGGGACTGACGGCGTTGTCCCTGCTGTATTTGCTTACGGCTGTGATTCTTGCCTGGCCGGGCCTGACCTTTCTGCCAGGCGCGCTTCAGTACTGGAAAACCGGAGAGCGCAGGGGAACCGGAAAGCTGAATCCCCTGGCTGCCTTTGTTCTGGCACTGGTTCTGGCGCTGTTCCAGGCAGCGGGGGCTTTCGGGCTGAAAACAGCCACCGATCTGCTGTACACCTCTTCCTGGCTTCCCCGCTCACTGGACTGGCTCACAGTGCCGGTGCTGCAGGTTCTCATCGGCTCGCTTCCGCCCCTGGCAGCCACAGGGATGCTGTGTGCCGGTACGCTGGGGCTGGCACACAGTATCCGAAAAAGCCACAGCAGTGTGTTTCTGGCCGCCCTCACCTCCGTTCTTGTGTGCCTCTGTGTTGTCTGGCCTGCTGTATCCCTGGCTGATCACAGAGCGCAGGTGCATCCCGTGACCGTGGCACACCGGGGCTATGCCCGGGATGCGACGGAAAACACAGTGGAAAGCTTTCAGGCGGCGGTCCAGGCGGGTGCCCGGGTGGCGGAGCTGGATGTCTATCAGAGCCGGGATGGTCAGCTGTATGTCAGCCATGACCAGAACCTGGTGCGGGTAACCGGCACCAGTCTGGATGTGGAACAGGCCTCTGCCGGGGAAATCAGCCGGCTGAAGACAGACAAAGGGCAGAGAATTCCCACACTCCAGGAAGTGCTGGACTATGCGAAGGAATCCGGTCTGCACCTGGTCATAGAAATCAAGTCCACCTCCCGGGCGGAAGAGACCGCCGCAAAAGCCGCCAGGGAGATCCGGGAAACGGGCATCAGCTCCCAGTGCGCCATAGCCGGGTTCCGGCACAGTGTGCTGGCAGCCGCCCGTCAGGTCGATCCCTCTCTGTCCACGGTGCTGCTTCTGAGTTTTGCCATCAGTGATGTCACATCTCTGGCAGACGTGGATATTTATTCCGTGCAGGCTGATGCCATTACGCCGGAGATGATCCGGCAGGTGCACCAGGCGGGCAAACGGATCTATGCCTGGACTGTGAATGACCGGCACCGGATGGATGTGCTGCTGGCCATGGGCGTGGACGGGATCACAACCGATGATGCCCCGGCTTCCGTGGCAGCCATTGCGGCGTATGAAAAGAGAATGCAGGCGTAAGAAAGGCTGCAGAGCCGGAAAATCATGTTTTTTCCTGGTTTCTGCAACCTTTTCTGCTTTTCCATCGTTGTTTAGGTGAAGGGACCTTCAGAAACGAAACGATTATGAAACTGCCTGTGGAACGATTGATACCGGAATATCAGGACCGTCTGTACAAGACGGCATTTGCGCAGCTGCAGGATCCGGCAGACAGTCAGGATGCGGATCAGCTGACATTCATCAAATATCACCAGAGTGCCCTGGATTTTCAGGATCCTGAGCACATCCGCAGATGGCTGTTCTGCACGGTGCTGAATCAGGCCAGGGACCTCCACCGGGCTTTCTGGCGGCGGTCCAGAGCTGAATTTGATGATGCGGCGTGAGGTGCGAGGACCAGGAACGGAAGCTGTATTGCGAAACATTCGACTGCGTGCACATCCCCCAGGGAATCGATCCCCAGTCGGTCAGGCAGGAATCAAGGAAAGGAATGAACATGAACTGGATACAGAAACACGCGGCTGTGCTGTCGGCAGCAGCCATCCTTGCGACCAGTACCGGAGCGGCCTACGCGGCGGATCTGGGGGTGTGCGGACCACGGTAACGCTGTGGCTGAACGGGCAGCAGACGGAAGCGCAGATCGGGCAGCTTGACGACGACACCTGGAAGATCACGGAAGGCGGAGAGGATGCAAAAGAATACTCTGTCACCGCCGGCGGTGCCTACACCATGAAAGACGGCGATGCCGGATATCAGCTGGATGGTCAGTCCGTGGTGGATGCCTTGTCCGAAGGGGCTGCCAGCAGCTACCAAAATTATATGTAAACGCTTGCGAATGCCTGATATAATTTATCTTGATAGACTACCAAGCTCAGTTAATGGCTTATCACACATAAATAGCGCCAG
>NZ_CAJUPA010000069.1 GCF_910588395.1 uncultured Faecalibaculum sp.
GTACGGTGGTGTGAGAGGGAGGGGCAGCACTAACCTGTTCCTCTCTACTCGATTGTCTGCAGACCCTCCGGCACAAAGCGGGAACCGGGTTCGGAAAGGGAAATCCCGGCTCAGTCAAAATCACATAATTTCACGCACCGTAAGCCGTGACAGAATGCGAAAGACGTGGGATACTTGTTTGTGCTTGCATGAGTCAAGGCCGGTTGTGATGACTTGCCCCAGGTTGGAACCCAGCCTGAATTGTGGTTGCCCTGTCCTTTGCGCATGCTATAATAGGTCCGATAGGGAGGTTTTCACATGGGATTCATGGATAAAGTCAAGGACTTCGTCGCTCCGGTGGATGACGACGATCAGGGATACGAACCGGAAACACCAAAGAAAAGTGAAGTTGAACCCGAACCCGCAAGCCGCTACGAACGTCCGGCTGCGCGCAAGACAGGTGCTTCTTCCTTAAATTCGAATACAAAAATGGTACTGTTCGAGCCCAGAAGCTTCAGCGAGGCCGAAGAGGTTGGACAGCGTCTGAAAGAAGGCCGTGCAGTGGTTGTCAACCTGCACAAGCTGGACCGGGAATACGCGCAGCGCACGATCGATTTCCTGACCGGCGTTGTGTTCGCTCTGGACGGCAAGATCCAGAAAATCGGTCAGAACGTCATCCTCTGCTCTCCGGCAGAAATCGGTGTACAGGGCACCATTTCTCTGGGCAGCCCGGATGATCTTGACGACGAAGAATAACACTGACAGCGGTCAGGATCTGTTTCTTTCCCGGCTGTATGATGCACTCGAGACATCATACCGTCAGGATCGGCCGGTCCTGACCGCTTTTCTGACTCCGGCACAGCAGGACATTGCCCGGGCACATCTGGAACACAGCGCCCATCTCACATTCTGGGGCGGTCATGAACAGGCAGAACGCTGTCAGCTGATCCTGTCCTCCAGAGAACCGGAAAGCCTGCAGCAGGTCAGAGAAGCCAGTGATGTGGTGTGCCTGCGGGCTGTGTTCAGCCGCAATGCCGTCCCTGTGAAACATCCCCAGGTTCTCGGTGCCCTGATGGCGCTGGGCATAGAACGGGAACAGACCGGAGACATCATCTGCACCGAAGAAGATGTCCATCTGTTCATCCGGGCGCATCTGGCGAACTACGTGGCAGCCGAACTGACCAAAGCCGGAAAAACATCCCTGAAATGGCAGCGGACAGACCAACCGGAGATCCGGACCAGCCTGCGGGAACCCCTGGAAATCATTGTCTCCAGCACCCGTCTGGACGCCGTGACAGCAGCACTGGCGCATTGTTCCCGCTCTGCAGCCGGGGAAAAAATCCGGGTCGGTGACATCAAAGTCAACGATGTAACGGTTGGCAAAAACAAAGTGCTGTGTGATAATGACCTAGTATCAATTCGCCGCTGCGGACGCTTCCGCCTCCTTTGTGTCCGGTCAAGGACAAAAAAGGACCGCCTGATTCTGCAGCTGGAACGTTATATCTGTGCAATGAAGAAGACGCGTCATGCAGGACACGCAGGCAGAAGAGAGCCTTCCGTCAGGTGAAAGGAAGGACCAGGCGGCCCGCATGGTATCACTTCTTGGCAGGAAGCCCGAACCTTCGGCAGTAAGGCCTCCCGGCCGGGACCGTTATCCCCGGAAAGTGCAGACTCGATTCACACGCGGCAGAAGGCTGCTGCCAGAACCGATCTGAACTAAGGTGGTACCGCGTGCAAGCGCCCTTAGACAGGGGCGCTTTTTTTGCGCCCGCATCAGAGAACGAAACAGAACTGGAAGGAGAATTCGAAATGGACTACAAAAGCACCCTGCACATGCCGAAAACCCGGTTTGAAATGCGCGGCAATCTGACAAAGAAAGAGCCGAAATTTCAGCAGCGCTGGGCGGACATGGGCCTCTTTGAAAAAATGCTGGAACGCCGGGAAGGCGCTGAACCCTGGACCCTGCACGATGGTCCTCCCTACGCCAACGGTGACATCCACCTGGGACATGCCCTGAACAAAATCCTGAAGGATGTCATCAACAAATCCCGGTACATGATGGGAAACAAAGTGCACTACATCCCCGGCTGGGACACCCACGGTCTGCCCATCGAGACCGCTGTCACGAAACTGGGCTATGACCGGAAGAAAATCGGCATTCCCGAATTCCGCCGGATCTGTCACGACTTCGCCCTGGAACAGGTGGAACGCCAGAAGAAAGGTTTCCTGGCCCTGGGCTCCATTGGCGATTACGACCACCCCTACATCACCCTGACACCGGACTTCGAAGCCCGGCAGATTGAAATCTTCGGAAAAATGGCTTCTGACGGCCTGATCTACCAGGGCCTGAAACCTGTCTACTGGTCTCCCTCCTCCGAATCTGCCCTGGCGGAAGCGGAAGTGGAGTACAAAGACGTCAAGAGTCCCACGATCTACGTGAAATTCGCCGTGAAGGACGGCCGCGGTGTGCTGGAAGAAGGCGACAGCATTGTCATCTGGACCACCACGCCCTGGACCATCCCCGGCAACCTGGGCATCTCCGTTCATCCCCGCTTTGACTATGCCGTGGTGAAAACCGCACAGGGCAACCTGGTGGTGCTGGCTGAACTGGTGGAAAAGCTCATGGAAGAATTCGGCATTGAAGACTATGAAGTTCTGCGCACGGTGAAGGGCAGAGACCTGGAGTTCATCACCACGCAGCACCCGCTGTATCCCGAACGGGAATCTCTGGTCATGACCGGCGAGCATGTCACCGCTGATTCCGGTACCGGTGCCGTTCATACCGCGCCGGGCTTTGGCATGGATGACTTCATGATCGGAAAACAGTACGGGCTGCCCATCTACGTCAACGTGGACGCCCAGGGCCGGCTCATGGAAGACACCGGCGAACGCCTGGCGGGTCTTTATGTGGAAGACGCCAACAAGGAAGTGGTGAAATGGCTGGATGAGCTGGGCGCTCTGCTGAAACTGCAGTTCATCACCCATTCCTACCCCCACGACTGGCGCACCAAGAAACCCATCATCTTCCGTGCCACCACCCAGTGGTTTGCCTCCATTGACAAGATCCGCCAGCCGCTGCTGGATCAGATTCACAGCATTCACTGGGTCCCTGCCTGGGGCGAAGGCCGCATGCACAACATGATCGCCGACCGGGGTGACTGGTGCATCTCCCGCCAGCGCGCCTGGGGTGTTCCCATTCCCATCATTTACGGTGAAGACGGTACCCCGCTCATGGACAAGGCAATCTTTGACCATGTAGCCGAACTCTTCCGGCAGCACGGCTCCAACATCTGGTTCGAACTGGATGCGAAGGATCTCGTGCCGGAAGGCTACACCAGCGAACATTCTCCCAACGGTCTCTTCACCAAGGAAACCGACACCATGGACGTCTGGTTCGATTCCGGCTCCAGCCACACCGGTGCCATGATCGAACGGGGCCTGGGCTATCCGGCGGATCTCTATTTCGAAGGATCCGACCAGTACCGCGGCTGGTTCAACTCCTCCCTGATCGTCGGCACCGCCGTCTACGGCGAAGCCCCCTACAGGGAAGTGCTCTCCCACGGCTTTGTCATGGACGAAAAAGGCGTGAAGATGTCCAAATCCCAGTGGAACGCCGTGGCTCCCGCCGAGATCACAAAAAAATACGGGGCTGATATCCTGCGTCTCTGGGCCGCCTCCGTGGACTACCAGGCAGATGTCTCCATGGGAGACAAGATCCTGAAGCAGATCGCCGAAAACTACCGGAAAGTCCGGAACACCTTCCGGTTCCTGCTGGCCAACCTGGACGACAACACCTTCACGAAAGCCGACCGCATTCCCTTTGACAAACTGCCTCTCCTGGATCAGTACATGCTGGTGCTGCTGAAGCAGGCAGAGGAAAAAGCGGAGAAAGCCTATCGGGAATACCGGTTCTCCGACGTGGTCACCAGTCTCACCAATCTGATGACCAACGAACTCTCCGCCTATTACCTGGACTACGCCAAGGACATTCTCTACATCGAGAGGAAAAACGATCCGGAACGCGGCGCCGTTCAGACCGTCCTGCATACCTATGCGGATATCCTTGTTCGCCTCTGGGCACCGATCCTGGCTCACACCGCCGAGGAAATCAATGACATCCTCCAGCTGGATGAAGAATCCATTCATCTGGCAGACTTTGAGACTGTGAAACTGGATGTGGATGAAGAGCAGATCCTGGCGGACATGAAACAGCTGCTGGCCGTACGCAAGGACGTCCTCAAGGCACTGGAAGAAAAACGGGCTGCCGGAGACATCAAGAAGTCTCTGGAAGCCGCGGTGAAACTTCACGTGGACCCGGAAACGAAGGCTCTCTTCGACAAATACATCCCGAAACCCGCACAGTGGCTCATCGTCTCCGACGCGCAGTTCACTGACGACGAACTCCCGCAGTATGAAGCCAGTCAGGTTCTGGTGGAAAAAGCCCCCGGACACGCCTGCCCCCGCTGCTGGAACTTCACCACAGCCGAACACGAAGACGGTCTCTGCGACCGGTGCGCGGCAATCGTGGCGGAAGAAACGGAACAGGCAGCCTGAGTATTCGGTTTTCCGAATGCCGATGCGGCTGCGCCTGGACAGGGCCTGAAATTCAGGATGCAACAGTCTCATCTGCATCAAAAGACGGTGGTTTTCACGAACGGAAAACTGCCGTCTTTCTGATGTGTACCGGGCATGGTGCACTTCTAGCTGGTGAAAGTCCAGCCACGATTAT
>NZ_CAJUPA010000070.1 GCF_910588395.1 uncultured Faecalibaculum sp.
ATGGAGGTAAGTAGATTGAAGAAGTTAAAAGAAAGATTGAAAAGAGGGCTTGCCCTGATGATGGCGGCGGCATCCATTGTTTCCGTGCTTCCGTCCATGAACGTGTCGGCGGCGTCGCAAACAGCGAAGATTACCTTTGCGTACTGCCATGACGGGGCAGGCAACGCCATCCGTTACCAGCAGACCGTCACCCACGACGGGAGGGTATGCGGAGAGGCGGGGGAGGCAAGAACCCGTATCTATGCGGACGGGGAGCCTGCCTTCTGTATCCAGCCGGGCGTGTCGCTGCATACCGGGAACACATTGCAGGCAAATGCGTCCGAAACATGGAACGCCTTAAGCGGGAGCCAGAGGGACGCCGTGAACCTTGCGCTTCTGTACGGTTCGCAGGGCAGCATGGGGAGCCTTCCCGGTTCCGAGGATGAAAAGGTGGTTGCCACGCAGATGGTCATATGGGAGATTGTGACCGGGTGCAGGAACGCCAATGCCCCGTATAACCAGACAGACGGAAAGTTTTATAACAGCATCTGCGCAAACGGGGCAAACGGCGGTGTGTCCGCAGCGTACAGCCAGATTGTGGCGGGTATGCAGGAACACGGGACAATCCCCAGCTTTGCGTCTACCGACAGGAATGCAGTTGTAAAGGAGCTTTCATGGGACGGGGATAAATACGTTGTGAAATTGACGGATACGAACGGGGTTTTATCAAAATATAACTTCACCTCATCCAACAGCAGCGTGTCCGTGAGTGCGTCCGGCAATACGCTCACCATCAGTTCCAAAAAGGCGGTGACGGAGGACGTGCTTTTATCCGCAACCAGGAGAAGCCCGGCAGTCAGCGGCACACTGGTAGCCTATGGCGATGCGTCTTTGCAGGACGTCGTGGTGGGCGTGGAGAGCGCAGCCGACATCACGGTTTACCTGAGCGTGAAAATCCCTTACGGCCATGTGCAGATTGTGAAAACGTCCGAGGACGGGATTGTGGAGGGTTTAAGGTTCCAGATTACGGGCAACGGAATCAACAAAACAGTGGTTACGGGGAAGAACGGAAAGATTAAGGTGGAGAACCTGAATCCGGGAACCTACACCGTGACCGAACTGACAGAGGATCGCTATGAGCCGCAGAAATCACAGAAAGTGACCGTTGCAGGCGGGCAGACCGCAAAGGTGGAATTCTCCAACATCTTAAAGCGTGGGGATTTGAAAGTAATCAAAGGCTCCGAGGACAATCTGGTGGAGGGCGTGAGGTTCCATTTATACGGGACTTCCCTCTCCGGCGCAACGGTAGATGAGTATGCAGTGACCGACAGGAACGGTGTCGCTATGTTCTCTAACATCCTCATTTCCGGCTCCACGCCATATACCCTTGAGGAAGTGGACACCGCAGTCCGCTATGTCATCCCCAAGAAGCAGAGCGTCACAATCAAGTGGAAGGAAGTCACCAGCGCAACCGTGACCAACATTTTAAAGAAGTTCCGTGTCAACGTGACAAAAACAGATAAGGAAACCGGGGAGCCGCAGGGTGACGCAACTCTGGCGGGCGCAGTGTATGGCATTTATGACGGGGACACCCTGATCGACACCTACACCACCGACAGCGAGGGGAAATTCACCACGAAATATTATATCTGCGGCAATAACTGGAGCGTCCGGGAGATTACGCCATCCGAGGGTTACCTTTTGGATGAAACCGTACACCATGTAGGGGCGGAGCCGGAGAATTACACCATTGAGCTGAACACCACGTCCAATGACGTGACGGAGCAGGCCATCAAAGGGCGCATTTCCATCATCAAGCACACCGATGACGGAAGCACACAGATTGAAACGCCGGAGGAGGGCGCAGAATTTCAGGTATATCTGAAGCGTTCCGGCAGCTATGACAATGCGAAAGAGAGCGAGCGTGACACGCTGGTATGCGATGAGTACGGCTATGCGGAAACAAAAGACCTGCCTTATGGCGTTTACACCGTCCACCAGACCAAAGGTTGGGAAGGCAGCGAGCTGATGAAGGATTTTGACGTGTATGTCAGCAAAGACGGGGAGGTTTACCGCTACCTGATCAACAACAGGCCGTTTGCGTCCTATATCAAGATTGTGAAGAAAGACGCTGAAACCGGGAACACCATCCCCCTTGCAGGCGCAGGCTACCAGATTTATGACAGCGCAGGGGAGCTTGTCACCATGAAGTACACCTACCCGGAAGTGACAACGCTGGATACGTTCTACACCGGGGCGGACGGATACCTGATTACGCCGGAGGAGCTGCCTTTTGGGGAGTACACAATGGTTGAGGTGCAGGCTCCCTATGGCTATGTGCTGGATTCCACGCCCATCCCGTTCACCGTGGCGCAGGAAAACTCCACCGAGGAAAGCGGCGTCACTGTTGTGGTGACGGAGCAGAAGAACGTGCCGCAGAAAGGAAAAATCCTTGTGTCAAAGACCGCCGAGGAATTTGCAGGCGTGCAGGTTTCCGGTGACGGCTTCATCGACAAAGACGGGGATTTAACCGAGGACGGCAGCATCTATACCCCGGTCTATGAAGTGGCCGGGAAAGCGGGGGCGGTATATGAAATCATCGCCGCAGAGGACATTGTGACGCAGGACGGAACTGTGCGTGCAGGCGCAGGGGAAGTCGTGGACACCGTCACTACCGATGAGGACGGGAACGCAGAGACGAAAGAGCTGTATCTGGGAAAATATAAAGTCGTGGAAGTGACTGCGCCCGATGGATGTGTGCTGAATATCGAAGCCCATGAAATCGAGCTGGTCTATGCGGGGCAGGAAGTTTCCGTGACGGAAACCGACACCGCCTTTTACAATGAACGCCAGAAAGTGACGGTTGACTTAACAAAAGCACTGGAGCAGGACGAAGCCTTTGGCATTGGGAACAAAGGGGAAATCCAGAACGTAGCCTTTGGGCTGTATGCGGCAGAGGACTTGACCGCTTCCAATGGTGACGTCATCCCGGCAGACGGACTCATTGAGATTGTGTTCTGCAGCACGGACAGCATGGCATTTTTCGCCAGCGACCTGCCTTTTGGCAGTTACTATGTGAAAGAGGTATGCACCGACCAGCACTATATCCTTTCCGATGAGAAATACCCGGTGGAGTTCTCCTATCAGGGGCAGGATGCGGCGCTTGTAAGCATCCATGTGCAGGACGGGGAACCCATTGAAAATGAGCTGCTCCGTGGAAGGATTGAGGGAATCAAAGTGGACACGGAGGACAAGCCGTTGGAAAATGCCACCATCGGCCTGTTTTCGGCAGGCACGGAGGAATTTACCGAAGATACCGCACTGCTGGTGTCCGTAACAGACGCAGACGGGGCATTTGCCTTTGAGGACGTGCCGTTTGGAACCTATATCGTGCGGGAGATTGCGGCACCGGAGGGGTATGTGCTGAACGAAGCGCTGCATTATGTTTCTGTTACGGTAAACGAAGAAGTGATTGAGATTAAAATCACGGATAAGCTGATTATCGGCAGCGTCCGTCTGACAAAGGTTGACGCAGACTACCCGGCAAACAAGCTGACAGGCGCAGTCTTTGAGCTGTATCAGGACACAGACGGAAACCAGAAATTCAACCCGAAGAAAGACGCACTGGTTGCTGAAATCCCGGAAATCTCCGAAGGCATTTACCAGACGGACGGGTTATTGTATGGCGGTTACTTTGTAAAAGAAAAGACAGCGCCGGAAGGGTTTGTGCTGGATGAAAATGCTTATTTCTTTGAGATAAACGAGGACGGGAAGATTGTGGATGTGGAGAACGAGGCAGGCGTAGGGTTCATCAATAAGCCGATTACCGGAAAGCTGGAGCTGACAAAGACGGACGTATCCGACGGGAAGCTGCTCCCCAATGCAAAGTTCCGCATTAAGGATGAGGACGGGAATGTAGTTGCAACGGGCGTGACCGATCAGGACGGGCTTGCCACCTTTACGCTCCGCTATGGCAAGTACACCTATCAGGAATATGACGCACCGGAAGGCTACCTGATTGACGAAAGGGAGTTCCCGTTTGAAATCAAAGAGGACGGGCAGGTTGTGAAAGCGGCCATGACCAATGAGAAAAAGCCAGTGGAGATTATCACCACGCCAAAGACAGGCGATGAGAGCAACGTGGGGTTGTGGATTGCCTTATCCGCTTTATCCGTGGCGGGGATCGGCGTGTTCGGCGTTCTGGCGGCAATGAGCAGGAAAAGGAAGGAGGACTAAGGTTATTATGAAAGCAAAGACAGGAATCAGTATTGCGCTTGTGGCATTTATCGTGGTTGCAGCGGTATTCTTAAAAATCCGCAGGAAGAAAGGGTAAAACAAACCCATGCGGTAATTCAGGCAAATCTATGCAGGAAGTGTTACGGGGGCGGCGGTAAGCCGCCCTTTACAT
>NZ_CAJUPA010000071.1 GCF_910588395.1 uncultured Faecalibaculum sp.
TTCCCAATTGGCTGTGGACCATATCTGAAGCCCAAAGCCTGATAATCATCCCAAGACAGCAGGCACTCTGTCAAGAGCAGCCAGCCGCCTCAGCACTCATATATCATAACTCATCCGCAAGAGTTTGTCAACGGCTTTTTTAATCTTTTTATTCATTTGATTCGATGACTCAGTTGATAAGTTCAACTGACTTGCGGCTCATTTATACTACATGATACTTCCGCATCTGTCCAGCTCTTTTTGAAAAGAATGATCCTGCGAAATTCCTGATTATCGATGTCTTCCCGAAGGATCCAATGATGTGCCTGAAACCCGCATGCTTCCAGCAGTTTCCGATGACTCTGACTGTTTTCATCCACACCAATCCACAATGCATCCAGGTCCATTTCTTCCGCTGCAAACGAAACGGCAGACTGAAGGATTTCCCGGCAAGCCGCTTTCTCTGCATAGCGGCTGGTCAGCCACAACGTGATTTCCTTGTCAGGAAGACATATTTCCACGCTTCCAACTGCCTCACCCTTCATATTCAGAATCACACGGCACAGGCTGTTCTGCAGCTTGCTGCCAATCATCTCCAGGCTCTGCATCGGACTGCCATGCGGTTTCCAGTCGCAGGAAAAAGCCAGTCCCTTATCCTGTGACAGCCTGTAAAGACTCCAGGCATCCGACTGTTTCCACATGCGGTACCGGAAATGTTCTGAATTCTTCATTGTCATTCCTCCAAAGGAAAAAATCCGGGACACCCGGATTTACAAAAGCACTATTCAACTGGTTCCCGCCAGATCTTTGCGCCCAGAGACTGCAGCTTTCCATCCAGGTTGTCGTATCCCCGGTCGATGTGATACACATCGTGGATCTCCGTGACCCCGTCAGCCATCAGCCCTGCAACCACAAGTCCGGCTCCGCAGCGCAGATCTGTAGCCACCACGCTGGTTCCGGTCAGGGGTGTAGGACCATTCACGAAACCGGAGGGAATCCGCACATCAATATCAGCGCCCATTTTGTTCAGTTCACCGCAGTGCTTGAACCGTTCGGTATAAATTGTTTCCGTCACAACCGACTGCCCCTGGCACTGAGTGAGAATGGCCGTGAAAGGCTGCTGAACATCTGTGGCAAACCCGGGATAGGGTTTTGTCATAATCTCCGTAGGACGGAGCGGCTTGTCTGTATGACTTATTTTGACAAAATCCGGACCCACTTTCATATCGATCCCGATTTCTTCCAGCTTCATCAGAATCGCTTCCAGATGCTGGGGAATGATATTTTCAATGGTCATCTCTTCAGCCATCGCCGCCGCAATCAGAATATACGTAGCAGCTTCGATCCGGTCAGGAATGATTTCGTGGCTGCAGCCGTGCAGTTCCTCAACGCCATCAATCACCAGAGAACTGGTTCCCATGCCATGAATTCTGGCACCCATTTTGTTCAGCAAAGTGGCGATGTCAATGATTTCCGGCTCGCGGGCAGCATTCTCGATCACTGTTCTGCCCTCGGCAAACACAGCGGTCATCATGATGTTGATTGTAGCCCCCACACTGGAGATATCCAGAAAAATCCGGTTACCCTTGAGCTTGGGAGCATCCAGAATATAACAGCCATGTTCATATCTGATATCCGCACCCAGAGCTTCAAACCCCTTCAGGTGAAGGTCAATGGGTCTGGGTCCCAGGTAGCAGCCGCCCGGCATCTGGATTTCCGCATGACCGAATTTGCCAAGCAGTGCACCCATGAAGTAGTAACTTGCACGCAGTTTGGAAACTGCATGGGATACCATCGGATGGTTCTCCATTTTCCTGGGATCTATATATAACGTGTCATCATTGCGGCATTCAACATAAACGCCTAATTCCCGCAGCAGCTGGGTCAGGGAGTTTACATCCGAAATACGGGGTACGCCATAAATCGTGACAGGCTCGCTGCCCAGAATTGCCGCCGGAATCAGCGCAACGGTAGAATTCTTGGAGCCGCTGATCCGCACCGAACCACGCAGTTTTCTTCCGCCTTCAATTTTTATGACTTCTTCCATGCTGGTTCCTCCTCCCGTTCCATCGAATCTGATTATAGCGAAATTCAACAGTCATCTCCATAAGAAAGAACCTGCCGGAGAAATACAAAGCCTGCAGTAAGCTGTATCCCCTTACATGTACCCATTCAAAACATACGTTACAGCCCGAAACTTGTGTAACCGGCATAAATACGGCCAGTTTGCGTTCTATACTCTTTTCAGAAGGAGGGACGCATATGAAAAACTGTCTCATCATCACCAGTCAGGGCTGGTTCTCTGAAGCACAATTGTTCTTTTCCAAAGGAAGGCGGTGCCTGTCCTATATGACGAGCTGGCAGGAGAATGAAAAGAAATTCTTCACCAGAGAAGAAGCAGAAGACATCCGTTCCCTCCTGGACCGTCCGACCAGAATTCAGGTCTGCTGAAACAGATCCGGTTTCCCGGAAGAAAAAACCTGCTTTTCAGCAGGTCTTTTTTTGTTTACGCCTTGTCAGCGGAGCCGAAGAAGTTTACAACGTAATCTTCAACCAGAGCCTGAATGGCATCAGCACCCGGTTTCAGCAGTTTACGGGGATCGTAACCCTTGGGTTTGTCAATGCCGCCGTCTTCGATGTATTTCTTGGTAGCGTCTGCAAATACGATCTGGCATTCTGTGTTGACGTTAACCTTGGACACACCCATGGTGATGGCTTCCTTGACCATTTCCTGGGGAATGCCGGAACCGCCATGCAGTACCAGGGGTTTGCCGTTGGTCTGGTTCTGGATCTCTTTCAGAACATCAAAGTTCAGACCAGCCCAGTCAGCGGGATACTTGCCGTGAATGTTGCCAATGCCGGCAGCCAGGAAATCAACGCCCAGGTCTGCAACAGCAGCGCATTCTTTCGGATCTGCAACTTCGCCGGCAGATACAACGCCGTCTTCTTCACCGCCGATGCCGCCAACTTCACACTCAATGGAGATGCCCTTGCTGTGAGCCAGCTCGATCAGTTCCTTGGACTTCGCGATGTTCTCTTCGATGGGGTAGTGAGAACCATCGAACATAACGGAAGTGAAGCCTGCTTCAATGGCTTTCTTTGCGCCATCATATGTTCCGTGATCCAGGTGGATGGCAACGGGAACTGTGATGCCGTAGAACTCCATGATGTTCTTGACCATGTCAACGGCGTTCTTGTAGCCGCACATGTATTTGGCTGCACCTTCGGATACACCCAGGATGACCGGGGATTTCTTCGCTTCGCAGCCCAGCAGAATGGCCTTGATCCATTCCATGTTGTTGATGTTGAACTGTGCGATGGCATAGTGGCCTTCGTTGGCCTTGTTGATCATTTCAGTAGCTGAAACTAACATTCTGCAGAATCCTCCTTATTGAATTCTCTCAACAGCATTTTACAACGACCGGCAGCAATTGAAAACCGTTTCCGGCTTCTGACGCGGATATGCAGCGAATGAAATCGCTTACGTTCGGGTTTTTCTGCGGGACGGGCCAGCCATCTTCACCGGTCTGGCCGGGTCTTTCACAGTTCCATCTGAACATATCTCAGATTGGAATTTTTAATAATA
>NZ_CAJUPA010000072.1 GCF_910588395.1 uncultured Faecalibaculum sp.
CAGAAACAACTGGTTGCAGCTTAGCTTTACTGAGCTTCGTAGCCTATCAAGTTAAATAAATTCATTATATGGCGGCGGACACAGGATACAACTCTCTTCTTCTTTGATCCGGAACGCTGTCATCAGACCCCTGCTCATATCGGCTCCTGCTCAAAAAACACCTCCCGCATTATTCAGAAAAAGACCGGCTCCAGTCATGACCGGTCTTTTTCCCGAGAGAGATCTATATCAGAAATATGAACAAGTGGCAGCCGGAATTATTCCTGCTCGCGGCGTTTCCTGTTTGTGAAGACTGCACCTGCCAGGGCTCCGATGGCTGTCGCCAGGGTCATGCCTAAGCCGGTGGCTGCAGCTGTCGGAGTACCTTCGGAAGAAACAGAAGCTGCGGATACCGCCTGTGCCGGGGTCTCGCTGACAACCGGTTTCGCTGTGCTGTCGTAAATGTCGGTGACAGTGGTCGGTTTCTCCGGAGTCACGGTAATCGGCTTGTCTGCATTGGCCCGGAGGTTGGTCAGAGCATTGGTCAGAGCGTAGTTGGCAAGGTTGATGGAGTTCTGTGTGGAATCCGGGTTGAAGGCTGCCGCAAATGCTGCCTTGTAGGCATCCTGCAAAGCCTTGAAGCTTTCATCTGTGTAGTTGCCCTGTCCGCGCTCCAGCTGGTCTTTCGCATCCGCCAGGGTTCCGGAGAGGTTGCGCATATCGGTGTTGTCTTTGCGGTAGCTGTCCATGGTGGCGAAGCTGTAAGTCGCATTGACAGGTGTGCCAACAGCATACAGGTTGAGCAGATCCGCATCCTTATAGGGGAATACCAGTTCCGTCAGCACGATGGTGTCATTGCCTGCATATACTTCCACAGAGTAGTTGTCCACGAAGACTTTCAGCTTGATCTTGCCATTGGTCATGGCAACCGGTGCCGTGTAGTCCTGCAGGAACTTGAACCAGGTGCCATTCTGCATGTGATCAGCCGGAGCCTGTTCAGCTGCCATGGACTTGGAACGGTCCACGTGCAGGATTCCAGTGTTCACATCGTACCAGATCGTGGTCTGATAGTCTTTGTTTTTCAGGACCTCCAGAACGACTTTCTCCGTTCCCTTTTCAGGAGCGAACTCGATTTCGAACTGGAACTGCTGAGAGTGAATGCCTTCCAGCGGGTTGGACTTGTCGTCCAGGACAATGTCATCCTTGACTTCCAGGTTCTTCATCTGGTCGTATTCAGCTACCGGTGTCTGCTTCAGGCGCAGTCCTTCCGGTGTGCGCACTACAGACAGGTCTGCCATCAGCGTGAACTGACCATTGTGCTTTTCACCCAGCATCTTGCGGATGCCTTCCAGAGTCACCTTGCTGCCATCCGGCTGACGGATGGTGGAGTTGTCTGCATAGGACCAGTTGGACATCCACTGAACCATGACCACTCTGCCATCTTCCTTATAGAAGCTCTGGGCTGCATAGGCATCGGGAGCGTAGTTCATGTTCAGCCGCAGCGGAACATCACCGGTCGGGCCATTCATGGTATCGGGAACAAAGGTCCAGACGCCGTCCACTTCCTTGAAGTCGCCAATCTGGTACCAACGTCCGCCTTCGGAGAGCACGTATTTGTATTCATCGGTTCCTTCCACAGGCAGATAATACAGTTCGGGGCATTCAGTGATGATGTCATCCTGCATGGCCTGTGCTGTCCAGGTCTTCAGATCAGGGGAGGAATAGAAGCGCAGCGGTCCGCCGGCTACAGCCATGATCCACTGTTTTGAATCTTCATGCCAGAACACTTTCGGATCACGGAAAGCACTGTTGTTCAGGGGATCCTGAGATGTGGTTCCAATGATGTTTCCCTCGGCATCGCGAACAGCCAGAGGCACATTATATTCAGAAAGAACTACATTCTTATAGTAATCTTTCTGCTTTTCTGTGAGTTCATGGATGTTACCGTCACGGTCAACATAGACCCTGTCATATCCAAGATCCGGTTCCACCCAGTGGATACCGTCTGTGGAGTAGGCGATAGCCTGACGCTGGGAACCACCACCGGACATGCCTGCAGGTCTGCCGGCCACAGTCCAGACAGCCACAAGACCACCCTGTCCGTCTTTGAAGAATCCGGATGTGTTGTCCTTGTCATAAACTGCGCTGCCGGAGAAATGTCTGCGGGTTCCATCTTCGGATGGGAACAATGCTGCATTGAATGTATCAGGGATATCCAGCTCAGCCCAGTGGACAAGATCCTTGGACACTGCATGCCCCCAGCTCATGGGACCATGATTTACTCCATCAGGATAATACTGGAAGAACAGGTGCCATTCTCCGTTGTAGTAGACCATGCCGTTGGGGTCGTTGGACCAGCCTTTTTCATTGGAGAAGTGATACTGTTCGCGATAGGCTTCTTCTTCCTGTTCTTTGTCGACAGCCGGTGTTTCTGCCTTTGCGTTTACTGCCGGGGCAGCGGCTGCTGTGGTTTCGGTTTTCTGTACGGTGGTTTCCGGTGCAGGAGCTGCTGCATCCGTCGGGGCTGTGTTCACAGCTGCATCCGGTACAGTGACTGGAGCCGGTTCCGGAGTCACATCCGGTGTCTGCCCGGCTTCATCCGGTGTTTCTTCCTTCTGCTGATCTTCGGACTGTCCGTCTTCAGCAGGAACCTCTTCTTCTGCCGCAGCAGGGGCTTCGCTTTCCTGACTGTTATACGTTTCTGTTTCTTCCGAAACTGTGATTTCCGCAGAACTTTCAACCGGTTCACCGATGGAACCATCGGGAATGACCGATTCTACGGGAGCCGGCTCCTCGATGACAGGAGCCAGGTTGACATCGTCGTTTGCAAGAATGACTGCACTTGCACCGGAAAGTACCATCATGGCAGAAGCGGGAACCGCCATGGATTTGATCAGATTCGCTTTCGTGTTGTTTTCTTTTTTCATGACTTTCAAAAACCTTCTTGTCTGGAAATAAGTAAAGGAATCAAAGATCTTTGGGGAAGAAAAGAAAGTTATAACTTACAGTACCAATTTACTCCCCTTCTCCAATCGTTTTCAAGCAAATTTGTAAGTGATTACATTTGTCATATAGTCAACGCTTCCGAAAGAATTCTTTCGATTAAAATCCATGTTTTAAAACGAAACTCATGACATTTGTTAATTGATCTTGATAGGCTACGAAGCTCAGTAAAGCTAAGCTGCAACCAGTTGTTACTGGACGTCTTTAAAGTAGTCGATCATACCCTGCCGGGTCTGGTGAGCACCGCTG
>NZ_CAJUPA010000073.1 GCF_910588395.1 uncultured Faecalibaculum sp.
CGGTGGCGGCGGTTCTGCAGTGATCAGTGCCGTGTGACATACCACCACCAAAAAGTGCTGGCGGAGCGGCGAAAGCGGGCGCGGCCAGATCAAATATGCCCGAATTGCGGGAAAGAGTTTCAGCCGGAATGGGGGCCGGGAAGTCAGCGGAAATTCTGCTGTGACGCCTGCCGGATCGAATGGTGGAAAGAGTACCACAAGGCGCATCCGCCGGAGGAACTGCCGGCAGAGGAATGTGCGTTTTGCGGAGCGCCACTGACGGGAAAACAGCGGGGAAAAACATATTGCAGCCGCTTCTGCTATCTGCTGGCCATGGATCAGACCCATGTGGAGGAAACCTGTGAGTGGTGTGGGGAGAAGTTTACCGACACCAGCGGACAGGGGCGGCGGTATTGCAGCCGGAGCTGTGCCACGGCGGCCCGATTTACGCCGAAAGCTCGGCGTGGGAGTCGGCGTATTCCATCCGTGGAAGCGGAGGAATGGCAGGAAAAGCTAACGGAGGCGGCACGGGCCAGCGGGGCCGGGAAACGTGGGAAACGAGTGCGGTTGGTATGCGGCACCACCAGCATGTACACGGGATTGGAGGGGCTGCTGGCAATCATCCGTTATCACTTAAAACTTGACCCGTATGACGGGAGCGTTTATGTGTTCCGAGACAGCGTTGGCAGTATGTTGAAATATATCGAATGGGATGGTCAGAGTTTTCTGCAGGGAAAACGGCGGGCGCAAAGCGGGACATACCCCTGGCCGGCAGGACAGCCGGGGAGCATAGTGGAAGTGAATGAGAAAGAATTTACGTATTTGCTGAGCAAATCAATCGTGCCATTCAAAGAAGAAAAGTGCTGTGGTAGTTGAAATCACAGCACTTTTCTGATATAATATGAGCATGAATACAGAGATAAAAAGCCACGCCGAATGGCAGGCGCTGCTTGATAAAAAAGAAGATGAGATCACCGCGCTGCACAGGCAGGTGGAATGGCTGACCCAGCAGCTTCGCCTGACGCGGGGGCAAAAATTTGGCGCGTCCAGTGAGCAGACCCAGGTGCTTTCGGAGCAGTTCAGCCTGTTCAATGAAGCGGAGACGTTGGCGGATCCGAAAGCGGCGGAGCTTGGACTGGAGCAGATCACCGATAAACGGCGCAAGCAGGCTGGGAAGCGGGAGATGGACTTCTCCGGTCTGCCTGTGGAGCAGGTGATCCACGAGCTGCCGGAGACTGAATGTGTCTGTCCGGAATGCGGAGGCCCGCTGCATAAATGTGGACAAAGCGTTTTACGGCGGGAATTGGTATACGTGCCGGCCAAATATACGGTGGTGGAACACATCCAGGCGGTGTACAGTTGCCGCCGCTGTGAGCGGGAAAATGACCATGTCCCGATGAAAAAGAGCGTGGTTCCGCCCCCGCTGCTCCCAAACAGCGGCGTTGTTTCGGCCAGCCTGCTGGCCCACATTTTGAACAGCAAGTACACGCTGGCGCTGCCCCTATACCGGCAGGAGCAGGAGCTGGCCCGAACTGGCGTGCCTGTCTCCCGCCAAACCATGGCCAACTGGATCATTGCGGCACATGAGCGGTGGTTCTCTGATTTTTTCCAGACGCTTCGCCGGGAGCTGCTTTCCAGCGAGATTCTCCACGCTGACGAGACCACGCTGATGGTGCTGAAGGAGCCGGGGCGAAAAGCGCAGCAGAAAAGCTATGTGTGGGTGTACCGCACTTCGGGGGATGCCGAACGTCCTGTGGTGCTGTATGACTACCAGCCCAGCCGCGCGGGAGAATGTGCCGGCCGGTTTCTGGAGGGCTTTTCCGGGCTGCTGCACACCGATGGGTATGGCGCGTACCACTGCAAGCTGCCGCCAGAAATAACAGTAGCAGGCTGCTGGGCGCATATGCGGCGGAAATTCACCGATACGCTGAAAAGCCTGCCCAAGGATCTGCGGGACAGATCCCCGGCAAAAACCGGCCTGGACTATTGTGACAAGCTGTTTCATATGGAGGACGGTTTTGCTGAGCAGGAGCTCTCTTTCGATGAACGATATCATGCCCGATTGGAACAGTCCAAGCCAGTGGCGGAAAAGTTCTTTGCTTGGGCCAGGGCAGAACATGAGAAAAATCCCGTGCCAAAAAGTATGCTTGGCGCGGCGCTGGCTTATGCCGTGAACCAGGAGGGCTGGCTGATGAACGTCTTTCTGGACGGGCGACTGGAGTTATCTAACAACCGGGCGGAACGGGCTGTGCGCCCCTTCGCCGTTGGGCGGAAGAACTGGCTGTTTTCCAACACGCCAAAGGGAGCTGACGCAAGTGCTGCCATCTACTCCATTGTGGAGACGGCGAAAGCCAATGGTCTGCGGCCTTTCCCATATCTCAGATTCCTTTTGGAAAGCCTGCCCTGCGGCGTCTCCGCAGATATTTGCCTGCCTTGGAATCCAGATGTACAAAGACTGTGCAAATAATCGACAGCCCCCAAAAGGCGGCTGCCGATTTTTCCCGAACTGGTGCGCCGCTATTTGACGCTTAC
>NZ_CAJUPA010000074.1 GCF_910588395.1 uncultured Faecalibaculum sp.
CGCTCCATGTTAAGACCTGTGAAGCCATCGTCCTGATAGACTGCCACAACCTCCCATCCCTGCTTTTCGCAGTATTTTTCCAGCATATCACGCTGGTTTGCGATACTGGCACTTTCGCCTTGCAGGTCATCGTCCTTTGACAGCCTGCAATAGACCGCCGCACGATAGCCCCCGGCAAGTGCCTTTCCGATTGTTCTGTATTCCATTTCGTTCATCATAGCCATTTACCCACACAATCCAGACGGTATCTGGCTCTTTTGAACCTCATCTTCATTATAGCCCATATCTTTCTTTTTAGCAAGATATTCTTTCGTATTTATCTTTCCGTATTTCTGGGAAATCAGGCTGACGAACACATCGGTTGCGTCCAGCTCCCCGTCAAACACAGTAGTCACATGAATCTCTGTTTTGTTTTTTGCCATAGGCAGTTATCCTCCATACATGAAAATAGCCAGACAGAGGGTGTCGGCAACGAAGTCCGGCAACGGGCTTCAAAAGACCTTGCAAACAATCTCAATCTGGCACTACTTACTATTTATACTTTTCTTTTATTTTTCTGTTGTTTTGGTTGTTATAAGGGAGAAAAGCCCGGAAATAAGGGATTTTCCCCGGCAACCGGCTCGGCAACGGGATAGCAACAGGAGGTGCAACGGGCTGTCATTTTCAGAATGGAAGCTCCATCTGTTCTGTGACCTCCACAAAACCGTCCATCGTTTTTTCAGACGGGTTGCCGGAGTCCGTTGCCGGGTTTTCACGCTCCCAGCCCTTTTGTCTGCCATATTCTGAAAACATTCTTGGGTTCGGGAAGTACCGCCAGCCGGAAATGCACTGGTTCATAATCTCGTTGATTTCCCGGATTTCCCATTGCTTCGGTTCGTCAAAGGCATGGTTCAAGGCTTCCTTGTAGAGCTGCTTGGAGCAGACCATGCTCCCGGTGTACTTATCAAGATACGCCTGTATCATTCCGGCTTTGGTGTCCTCCGGCATAAAATCCCGCTGGTGTTCTTTGAGATACCGCTGCATGGCGGGGCTGAAAGCCAGCTTGAACCTGCCGCTTCGGTAAATCTCCATCGCTTCCGCCCACATCTGCTCGATATAGGCTCTGGAAGCGGCTTCGTCCTCCAAAATGTGAACCTCGGCTTGCTCCGGGTACACCATGACGGGGATAAAGCGGCGGTTGCCGGAACGGTCAAGGGGCAGGAAGTCAAGGGCATTGGAAGTGCCGCCAAACACGCACTGACGGGGGCGGTCTGCCGGGTGGGTTTCATAGGGTATCTTGTAAACCTCTTTCTGCCGGCTTAAAAATGACTTGATTTCCTCAATGCTCTTGGCGTTTGCGGTTGCCATCATTTCCGACATTTCGATAATCCAGTGACCTTGCAGCTTGCGGTACACATTGTCATCGTCCAGCTTCCGCAAATCATCGGAGAACCACTCGTCCCGGACTGCCAGCAGACGGAAGAAGGTGGACTTGCCAGCCCCCTGACCGCCGACCAGACAGAGCATGATTTCAAACTTGCACCCCGGCTGAAAGGCTCGTGAGATAGCACCCATCAGGAACAGCTTCAACGCTTCATAGGTGTAATCATCTGCGTCAGCTCCCAGAAAGTGCCGTAGGCAGAAGCGGATTCGTTCCTTCCCGTCCCACACAAGGGAACTTAAATAATCCCGGATGGGATGATACTTGTTTTCATTCGCCACAATCCCGATGGCGTTATCAATCTTTTTCTCATTGGTAAGCCCGTAGGTTTCTTCCAGATAGAGAAGCAGATACTTCATATCTGTATCGTTCAGGGGGGTGCTTTCCCTGTGGAAACCGATGGGCTTTATGATGTCCTTGCGGTCAGTCAGGATGTTGTATGCGATAGCCCCGGAAAGCAGCGGGTCACGCTGGAATACGGTCAGGCAGTTCCGTATGCTCTGACGGACACCGCCTTTCTCGGTGGTTTCCAGCCCCGCCTTGATTTCCTCAATGCTCTGGGGCGGCTGCATGGCGTTCATGGTGTTTTTTAGTTCTTGCTGCGTCTGCGGCTGCAAGCTCTGCCATTCGCTGTTCAAGCTGTATCACATCCTTTCCGTAGTCCGTAATCAAAGCCGCTTTTTCCTCTGTCTCCCCGAACAGCAGCACATCCAGCAGATATTCCACTTGGTCTTGCTTCTGTAAGGCTTCCACAAACCGGGGATGAAAGGCTTCCTCCGGGGAGTGCGGGGCGTAGTCCATTCTCCATGCCATCAGCAAGTGAAGATAATCGGCAAGGGTACGGAAGCAGCGGCTCTTTGCTTCCTGAAACTGTTCCTCCGGGGATTTCTGCCGGGGCTTGGGCTTTTTTGCCTTTCCCGGCGGCTTCCAGTCCTCATAGGAAAGCCCGAAGTCCTGTGCCAGTTGTACGGCGGCTTCTTTCTTTCCCAGCCCATACAGGGCGGCGGCAAAATCAATCACATCCCCATCCGCACCGCAGCCGAAGCAGTGGTAACGCCGATCCAGCTTCATGCTTGGGGTTTTATCGT
>NZ_CAJUPA010000075.1 GCF_910588395.1 uncultured Faecalibaculum sp.
CGACCCTAAGGTCGCGTTATTGTAGGGGGTGGACCCTGTCCAATTTTGCGTATTCGGAAAAACCGGGTTTGTGAACCGGATCCTGTCTCAGGCCAGGACCGCTGTCAGAAACGGAAGAACGTAAGAGGTGCGGCTGATCGCCGCCTCTTTTTTTTGGCTGTCCGGGGGAGGCAGTCTGCACGGACTGACGCATTTCTCTCTCCGGCTGCTTCAGCCGGGATACAGCCGTCCGTCAGGTTTCACAGAGAACCCGGTCGTCATTTACAGACGCCCCAGTCTGTTTTATGATTTAAGCGTTGAAAAGGAGTTTAATGCGTAAATGACTATTTCACCGTTACAGAAAGCTCGTTACGAGTACGAACCCAAACTGCCCGGCATGCTGCGCAAGGGCGTTGCGAACATTGCTGTCAAGGAAGGCGAACCCACACAGAGTGTGGCAGACCAGGAAGCCATCAAGGCCCTGTTCCCCAACACCTACGGCAAGAATGAAATCACCTTCGTGGAAGGCGAAAGCACTGCAAAACCCGAAAAGCAGGTTGTTGGCGTGATCCTCTCCGGCGGCCAGGCCCCCGGCGGACACAACGTCATCAGCGGACTGTATGATGCCCTGAAGGCAGCCAACCCCGAGAATGTTCTGCTTGGCTTCAAAGGCGGACCCAGCGGTCTGATTGAAGATGATTTCGTTGAATTTGATGATGCCTTCATCAACGAATACCGCAACACCGGCGGTTTTGACATCATCGGTTCCGGCCGCACGAAGCTGGAAACCGAAGAGCAGTTCAACATTGTGGCGGACGTTGCCAAAAAGCATGGCATGAACGCCATCGTGATCATTGGCGGTGACGACTCCAACACCAATGCCGCTGTTCTGGCTGAATACATGGCAGCCCACAACACCGGCGTCCAGGTCATCGGTGCACCCAAGACCATTGACGGTGACCTGAAAAACGACGACATCGAAGCTTCCTTCGGTTTCGACACAGCCACCAAGACATATGCGGAACTCATTGGCAACATCGAACGTGATGCCAACTCCGCCAAGAAGTACTGGCACTTCATCAAAGTCATGGGCCGTTCCGCTTCCCACGTGGCACTGGAAGCTGCCCTGCAGACACAGCCCAACATCTGCCTGATTTCCGAGGAAGTTGCGGCAAAGAAAATGTCTCTGTCCGAAATCGCCGACTACATTGCGGATTCCGTGGAAAAGCGGGCTGCCAACGGCGACAACTTCGGTGTGGCCATCATTCCGGAAGGTGTTGTGGAATTCGTGCCTGAATTCTCCGCACTGATTGCCGAAATCAACGAACTGCTGGCCGGTTCCAAGGCAGATGACTTCAACGCACTTCCCACCTGGAAGGACAAATACGAATTCATCAAGAACGGTCTGACAAAGGAATCCTTTGAAGTGTTCGACATTCTGCCGGAAAACATCCAGCAGCAGCTGTTCCTGGAGCGTGACCCCCACGGCAACGTGCAGGTTTCTCTGATTGAATCCGAAAAACTGTTCTCTGCTCTGGTGGCCAACAAGCTGAAAGAGCGGAAGGAAAAAGGCACCTACACCGGCAAGTTCAACCCGCTGCACCACTTCTTCGGCTACGAAGGACGCTGTGCATTCCCCTCGAACTTTGATGCGGACTACTGCTATTCCCTGGGCTACAACGCAGCGCTGCTGATCCAGAACGGCTTCACCGGCTATCTGTCCAAGATTGCCAACCTGTCCAAACCCGCTGCCGAGTGGGTTGCAGGGGGTATGCCCATCACCAAGATGATGAACATCGAGCGCCGTCACGGCGAAGACAAGCCTGTCATCAAGAAGGCTCTGGTGGAACTGGAAGGCGCACCCTTCAAGTTCTTCGAAGCCAACCGTGACAAGTGGGCGGAAGAGACATGCTTCCTGTATCCCGGTGCCATCCAGTACTACGGACCGGAAGAAGTCTGCGATCTGACCACCAGAACCCTGGCTCTGGAACAGGAATAACAGAACTTTTCTGAATCCTTTCGGAAGATTCATTACAGTACAAAAGCCGGCATTGGCGCCTTACTGCGCTGATGCCGGCTTTCTGCGGCGTGTCCGATACTTCTCAGCCCGGCCCTGTGTCCCGTGAGGCATGCCATTGGCAGGAGGAGAGAAGGAATCTCAGCCTGCTGAAAACTGTTTCAGGACCTGCAGAAAAATTTCTGAAAATCTTCTGCTTTTCTCTTGCATTCTCTTTCAAAGAGGACTATAGTTAGACCATCCAAAGAGAAACGAAGCAAAGGCGCTTCAGATATTCCGGTGACCGGATATTTGAGGCGCCTTTTCCTTTTTTCGGCGCTCTAAACTTTGGTGAGGTTCCGACTCTCACATCCTGTACACTTGGATGA
>NZ_CAJUPA010000076.1 GCF_910588395.1 uncultured Faecalibaculum sp.
ATGGACGCAATCAATCTCCTGAAAGAATTGGAGTTTGAAAACCGGCAGGCCACGCCGGAAGAACAGGAAACACTCTCCCGGTATGTGGGCTGGGGCGGTCTGTCAGACGCTTTTGACGAGAACAAGCCCACCTGGGCAAAGGAGTTTGCGGAACTCTACGCAACGCTGTCCCCGGAGGAATATGAAGCCGCCAAAGGGACCACCTTAAACGCCCATTACACCAGCCCTACCGTTATCCAGGCCATTTATGAAGCGGTGGGGAAAATGGGATTCCAGACCGGCAACATCCTGGAACCCTCCTGCGGCGTGGGCAATTTCTTCGGTATGCTGCCGGAGGAAATGCGGGGCAGCAAACTGTACGGCGTGGAACTGGATTCCATCACCGGACGCATCGCAAAACAGCTCTATCCAAAAGCAGACATCACCATCGCGGGCTTTCAAACCACTGACCGGCGGGATTTTTATGATTTAGCCGTAGGAAACGTGCCGTTTGGCCAGTATTCCGTCAATGACCGGGCCTATAACAAGCTGAACTTCAACATCCACAACTACTTTTTTGCAAAATCGCTGGACCAGGTGCGTCCAGGCGGTGTCGTGGCCTTTGTCACCAGCCGCTACACGATGGATTCCAAGGATTCTACGGTGCGCCGGTATCTGGCGCAGCGGGCGGAGCTGTTGGGCGCGATCCGTCTGCCCAACAATGCGTTTAAGGCCAATGCCGGGACAGAGGTGGTATCCGACATCATTTTCCTGCAAAAACGTGACCGCCCGATTGACATTGCCCCGGACTGGACGCAGACCGGACAGACCGAAGATGATTTTACCATCAACCGCTATTTCCTGGACCACCCGGAAATGGTGCTGGGCAGGCAGGAGCCGGAAAGCACCGCTCATGGCATGGATTACACCGTAAATCCCATTGAGGGATTGGAACTTTCCGACCAGCTGCACGACGCCATAAAATATATTCGCGGGACCTACCAGGAGGCCGAACTGCCGGAGCTGGGCGAGGGGGAAGAAATTGATACTTCTATCCCCGCTGACCCTGATGTAAAAAACTATTCCTATACCGTTGTGGACGGTGCGGTGTACTATCGGGAAAACAGCCGCATGGTGCGCCCCGACTTAAACGCCACCGCCGAGGCCCGTATCAAGGGTCTGGTGGAACTGCGGGACTGTGTGCAGAAGCTCATCGCACAGCAGATGGACAGCTTTGTTTCGGATGCGGCAATCCGTGAAACCCAGGCCGAATTGAACCGGCTCTATGACGCATTTTCCGCAAAGTACGGGCTTATCAATGACCGGGGCAACCGGCTGGCCTTTGCCGATGATTCCAGCTATTATCTGCTCTGCGCGCTGGAAGTCATTGACGATGACGGACATCTGAAGCAAAAGGCGGATATGTTCACCAAGCGCACCATCAAGCCCCATCAGGCCGTTACTGCGGTGGACACCGCCAGTGAAGCCCTGGCTGTTTCCATCGCGGAAAAGGCCGAGGTGGATATGGCGTACATGGCCGAACTGAGCGGCAAAACCCAGGAGGAATTGGCGCAGGAGCTGCGGGGCGTGATCTTCCGCCTGCCCGGACCATTGGCGGAGGGGGAAACGCCCCGTTATGTGACAGCGGATGAATACCTCTCCGGCAACGTGCGCCGGAAACTGCGGCAGGCACAGCGGGCGGCGGACAAAGACCCCGCCTTTTCTGTCAATGTGGAGGCGCTGACCGCCGCCCAGCCAAAGGATTTGGACGCATCGGAAATCGAGGTGCGCCTGGGCGCTACCTGGATTGACAAAGACTACATCCAGCAATTCATGTACGAAACCTTCCACACCCCGTACTATCTGCAAGGGAAGATTGAGGTCAAGTATGTCCCCTACACCGCCGAGTGGCAGATCACCGGCAAAAACGCCGTTGGGTACGGCGATGTAGCCGCCAACACCACCTACGGAACCGACCGGGCCAACGCCTACAAGATTCTGGAGGACAGCTTAAACCTGCGGGATGTCCGCATCTATGACACCGTTGAGGACGCCGAGGGGCGGGAGCGCCGGGTACTCAACGCCAAAGAAACCACCCTTGCCGCCCAGAAGCAGATGGCGATTAGAGAAGCCTTCCGGGACTGGATTTGGAAGGACCCCCAGCGGCGGCAGACGCTGGTGCGCCAGTACAACGAGGAAATGAACAGCATCCGCCCCCGCGAGTATGACGGGCAGCATATCCGGTTTGCGGGCATGAACCCGGAAATTACGTTACGGGAACACCAGAAAAACGCCATCGCCCATGTGCTGTACGGCGGGAATACCCTGCT
>NZ_CAJUPA010000077.1 GCF_910588395.1 uncultured Faecalibaculum sp.
TGACGCACAGCTTGCCCGTGAGATAGAGATTTCCCTGCCGGTAGAACTGAACCGGGAGGAACAGCTGCGGCTTGCCCGCTCCTTCATCAGCGATACCTTTGTCGCCGCCGGTATGTGTGCGGATTTCTCTATCCATGACAAGAAGGATGGCAATCCCCACTTCCATGTCATGCTCACTATCAGGCCGCTAAAGGAGGACGGGCAGTGGGGAGCGAAATGCCGGAAGGTCTACGAACTGGACGAAAACGGCCAGAGAATCCCCAACGGCAAAGGCGGCTGGAAGAGCCACCGGGAGGACACCACCGACTGGAACGACAAGGGAAATGTAGAGAAGTGGAGGTCTGCCTGGGCAGCTTACGCCAACAAAGCATTGGAGGCGGCGGGCAGGCCGGAACGGATTGACCACCGCTCCTACGAGCGTCAGGGCATTGACAAGATACCTTCCATCCATCTGGGCGTTGCCGCCAGCCAGATGGAGCGGAAAGGCATTGCCACGGAGAAGGGAAATATCAACCGCCAGATTGCCGCCGACAATAAGCTGCTGAAGGAGATTAAAGCACGGATTACCCGGCTCTATAAATGGACAAAGGAGCAGGCAGGGAAACCGGAAGGAAAAGACAGTATCATGGCGCAGCTTTACGAGGCGCAGCTGTCAACAGGGAAACCCGGCTCCCGGTATGGGAAGATAAAGAACCTGAAAGAAAGCGCTGCCCTGTTCAATTTCCTGAACGGCAACAACATCACTTCCATGGAGCAGCTTTATGAAAAAGTGGCCGCCATGAACAAAGATTACTATTCCCTGCGTGGGAAGATTGTCACCGCCGAGCGGCGTATCAAAGTGCTGGACGAACATCTCTCCATGTGGGAGAAATACGAGAGGAACAAAGGAACCCGCCGCCAGTTTGACAAGATGAAGCCGGGGAAGAAAAAGGAGCAGTTTGAGCAGAAGCACAGTGCGGAACTGGCATTATATGAGGCCGCCGTCCGGTATCTGGAAAAGCTGAAAGCCAACGGCGAAGAAATCACCCCGAAGAAATGGCAGGCCGAGGCCGACCGCCTGAAAGCGGAGAAATCGGTACAGTACCAGAAAATGAAATCCATGCGGGAGGACATCAAGGCGGTGGAGAACCTGAAAAAGACAGCGGAGCAGTTGGCCAGGACGGAAAATGAACCGGCCAGAAAGAAGGAGGAACAGGAATTATGACACAGCAGTTTATCACCATGACAATCACTATCACCGTAAAGATACCCGTGCCGCCCACGCCGCCAGCGCCTACGGGGGCGAAAGCGCCGGAGCCGGTTTTCCTTTTCAGGGAGGGGCAGCCGCCTTTGTGCCGCTGCAAGGTGAGATATGGGAAACAGGCGGCATGAGCGAATCCCGGCCATGGACTACCGGCAGTACCGCAGGGCGAGGCGGCTGGTGCGTGAGTGCTGCAACTACGACAACGGCCAGTGTATGGCGCTTGACGAGGGGGACGGGTGCGTCTGTGTCCAGAGCATTTCCCACTCCCTGCTCTGCCGCTGGTTCCGTGCGGCGGTGCTGCCTTTAGACCACCAGCTGGAAACGGCCCTTTACCACCGGCTGGAAAGCAGGCGGTGCAGCGAGTGCGGCGCTCTTTTCCTGCCCGGCTCCAACCGGGCGAAATACTGTAGGGAATGTGCCGCCCGTATGAAGCGGAAACACGCCACAGAGCGGAAACGGAAACAAAGGCACTTATGTCACGCTTTAGGAGCGAAAAAAGCCTTGTAAATCAAGCACTTTCGGAGCGTGTCGGAGGGGAGGCAATACTTTTTATCACCGACACCCCAAAAGCCGCCTTAAAATGCGTACAGGAGCCGAAATAACCCATTCTGAACAAAAGGAGCAACTAAATGACAGAGAACCGACGATTTTATTACCTCAAGCTGAAAGAGAATTTTTATAACAGCGAAACCATGGTCATCCTGGAGAGTATGCAGGACGGCCTTCTGTACTCCAATCTCCTGCTCAAGATGTATTTGATGTCGCTGAAAAGCAGCGGCGTACTCCTGCTGAATGACTGCCTGCCCCATACCGTGCAGACCATAGCCACCTTTACCCGGCATCAGGTAGGCACGGTGGAGCGGGCTTTGAAGATATTCCAGGAGTTTGGCCTTGTGGAGATACTGACGGACGGAGCCTATTACATGAGCGACATCCAGCTGCTGATCGGCCAGTCGTCCAGCGAGGGGGAGCGGAAGAAAAAGGAGCGCATGAGGCTGAAACGCCAGAACCTGCTCCCGTCC
>NZ_CAJUPA010000078.1 GCF_910588395.1 uncultured Faecalibaculum sp.
GAGCTGTCCCTGGCAACGGGGATATGTAAACTATGACAAAGTAGTTTGCAACGGATTATATGAGCAGGGTTTCCGTAAAGGTTTTGAAGAAGGATATCTGCGGGAGTTTAATCGTGGATTCAAACGAGGCTATGAAGAAGCGGGTCTGGATGTAAACCAGCTGTGCCAGGCCATGGCCGAAGCCGGCAGAGTAAAGGAATTTCTCGATGCGATTGGCAGCCATGGGACATTGGATCAGCTGTATGTGGAATTCGGAATCAAAACCCTGTCGTGAATCTGCGCCTGTATCTGCACAGCTGCAGTCAGTCAAACACAGACATGAAGGCCTCCTGAGCGGGGCTTTTCTTCTGCCTGGCATGTCCTCATTCCCGTCCTGCATTCCCGTCCTGCGGGAATGAGGGCGCAAAGAAAAGGAAGTCCTGCTCAGACTTCCAGAATTTCCCTGATGTCCTCGATCTTCCTGTGCTGATCCGGCGTAAGCCGGTTTGTCACCAGCAGATCTGCCTCTGCGAAAGTGCAGAACATGAACGGTGCCTTGTCATCAAACTTTGATGCATCACACACCATCACCACTTTCTGCGTCTGGGCAATCAGATGCCGTTTCAGCCCCAGTTCATTGTCATGCAGTGTTGTGAATCCACGGGCATCCCGGAACCCGTCACTGCCTAGAAACACCACATCAAACTGAATGTGATCCACCACATTCGTCGCAAAATTGCCATAGGTCCGCTGTCCCGGATTGTACGCCATGCCCCCCAGAACCAGCGTCCGGATATTCATCTTGGACAGCTCCAGAGCCCCCGGCAGCGAATTCGTCGCCACCAGCAGATCACGGCGCTTGGCCAGTGCATGAAGTCCCAGCAGCACTGTGCTGCCGGCATCCACAAAAATCACCTGACCGTCCTTCACTGTGGAAAGAGCCGCATAAGCCACGGCGATTTTTTCCTGTACATGGTGACCCGAGCGGATGGACATCGGTGTCTCCTGCGGAGCCTGCACCAGCCGGACAAAGCCGTGCTCCCTCTCCACCAGCCGCATCTGCACGAGATCTGTCAGATCCGACCGCAGCGTCTCCGGGGTGATATCCAGTTCCTGCGCCAGATCCCGGACCCGCATCTTCTCTTCCCGCTCCAGAATCTCCAGAATCAGCCCCAGGCGCTTTTCCTTCGATGCTCTCATGACATCTGCTCCCTGTCATCTTCTCCGGAAATCCAGCCAAAGGTGAAATGCTCCCCGGTTTTCATTCCCTCATTCCGGTAACTGAAACAGTCCGGATGGGTTTTGGTGTCCATTTCCGATCCATGAATGTGCTCCGCCGGCATCCCCGCCGCCAGCAGCATCGCCCTATTCAGGCCCTGGTTGTCCAGATAGGCTTTCTCTGAACCCGGGACAACGGAACGCCGCCAGAAGCTGTCCACATCGATTCCAAGAGGTTTCAGCGGTTCCAGCGCTTCAATGACCTCCATCCCCACCTCCAGGGAATCCTGCAGGATCGACGGAGAGAACCAGGCATGGGCTCTGGCAGGATCAAGCCCGCCTTCCTCCATCAGCACTTTCAACGTTTTCAGTGTTATGGCCTGTGCCGTGCCCTTCCACCCGGAATGAATGCACGCCACCAGCGGGATCTCCGGATCAGCCACCAGCAGCCCGACACAGTCCGCCGTGAACACCCCGATCAGCGTATCCGGATCCGTGGTCCACACTGCATCCACGTTCATGATGCTTGTATTTTTGTCATCTGAACCCGCTCCCTGTTCCCCTGCAGTCACCCGGTGGATGTGATCGGTGTGTTTCTGCCAGGGAAGCGCCCAGTTTGACAGCGGCAGGGTCACAGCCGCCAGCACCCGACGGTTTTCCATGACAGCCTCCGGATCCTGACAGACATGCAGCGCCGTGTTTCCGTTCTCCGGCGCCTGCCTGTCCTTCAGTGTGGTTCCTCCGTGAATGATGTTTGTTGTATGCCAGATTATCTTCATGAAGCCATGATACCAGAAAAACTGCCGGCAGCCGGCTTTCTGTTTTTCGCCGATGATGGAAGACAGGGGAGCAGTCCGGGAGTTTAAGACAGAGAAACAGGAAGGCAGATGACAGTTTGCTGATTTGGAAAACCAAACTTGATAGGCTACGAAGCTCAGTAAAGCTAAGCTGCAACCAGTTGTTTCTGG
>NZ_CAJUPA010000079.1 GCF_910588395.1 uncultured Faecalibaculum sp.
CGATCATGACCCAGTTCTTCTTGCCGATGCAGAATCCGCGGATCGACTGCTCGGCAGCGTTGTTGTCCATTGGAACCTCGCCGTCATCAAGGAACACTTTCAGGTATTTTTCCTGGTTGATGGAGTAATTGAAGCCTTCCCATGTCTTGCTTTTCTGAGGTACTTTCGGGATGTTTTCTTTTACCCATGTGAAATAGGCCTCCACCAGCGGGCGGACGCTTAACTGGCGGCGGGCTTTCCGTTCTTCTGCCGGGAGATCCTTTAGCATCTTCTCTTCCCGGCAGATGGCCTGTATCATTGTCAGCGCAAGGTACGCACGGCTGTCTTTCTGCTTTGCTTTTGGCAGAGCCCTGACTGCTTCATCAAACCTGCGTCTCGAATGGGACCAGCATCCGGCAATCTTTAAGTCTTCCCGTTCGTTTTCGACCGTGTGGTAGACCTGGTACCCGTCTGTGACGCAGATCCCGCTGAAATCCTTCAGGAATTCCCTCGGATGGCTGGCATTGCGTGTCTTCTGGTATTCATACAGAATAATCTGGTGGTCCGTGTACATCCGTCCGGTCCGGTACACCCACATGAAGCTTTTTGCTCCGGCGGGGCGGCCGTCTTTGTTTACCAGTACGGGCGTCTCGTCTGCCTGCAGGACATGGTAGCCGTATAACTTTTCATGAAGGTAATCATAGAGGACTGCAAGATACCTGTCTGCACACTGAATCGTCCAGTTTGCCATGTTCTGCCTTGAAATGTGCAGGCCATACCGTTCAAACTCCTGCTCCTGCCGGTAAAGCGGGACGGCATTCACATATTTTGCGTTCATCACTGCCGCCTCAAGGGACGGGGACACAAGGCTCCCCCTTAAAAGGCATTCCGGATGCGGGGCCTTTACGACCTCCTGCGTCTTTTTCCCGGCATATACCTTCACATGGTGTTCCTCCACTTCGATCTTTGCCGGGGTAAAGCGGTATCTGCGGTATATTTCGTCAGGGAGCTGTTTCCATCCTTCCTGTCCGAATTTTTCCTCAAGCTCCTTTTCATCCATGGAATGCTCCACCACAACAGCCGGAAGCCCTTCCAGCTCTTCTTCCCGTTTTCCCTGTTTTTTCTTTGGCTTCCGGCGGGGCGCATCCTCCTGGCTGCCATCAGACTCTTCACTGGAAACAGCCTCCGATTCGTTAAAAAATACGATTTTCCCATCCACTTCCATAAAAGAAATCTGGTCTTCGGTTTCGTGCCTCTCGGATGATCTGCCGAAACGGTGCCTTTTTAAGTCTGACATCTGTTCCAGCACCAGCTGGAGATTGTGGTCGATCTGCTTAAGCTGCTCCTGCTGTGACAGGAACAGCTCGATGATCGTTTCCTTATCAAGGCCGTTCAGTTTTTCTTCTGTATATTCCAAAGCCATGCCGCTGTCTCCCAGTGTTTTCACTGGATCCATTATAACAGAAAACAGTATCTTTTGCGAATCCGGCGCGGCAGACCGTTCGTCATAATGCCCATGGCTGCAGATGCGTCAGGGCAGCTTATGGAGGCTGTTCCTAATACATCCTTTTCAAAAAAAGGGACATGGGCATCCACGCCATATATTGCCGGAAAACCATTGCAGAGACCGTCCCTGTCACAGGAAACAGGGTATCTGCAGCCGCATCTGGGCTGCCTGGAAATTTCTCTGTTTTGCACAAAATCATCCCATATATTCCGGCGGTTCCACCGGTCTGACGGACTTCTTCGGTGCAATCGTCAGCCCTTCCATCAGCCA
Organism: uncultured Faecalibaculum sp.; assembly: GCF_910588395.1. Taxonomy (GTDB): domain Bacteria; phylum Bacillota_I; class Bacilli_A; order Erysipelotrichales; family Erysipelotrichaceae; genus Faecalibaculum. Next base: position 1,757 of record NZ_CAJUPA010000079.1, read on the forward strand.
GCGGAACTGCTGCGGCGTCAGGGAACGCACTTCCTCCGGATTACGCGGCCATTGGAACTGGCTTTCTGACAGCCTCTTATACAGCAGGAGCCAGCCATCCCCCTCCCACACCAGACCCTTGATGCGGTCTGTGCGCCGGCCGCAGAAAAGATAGAGGGTATCCGGGACATATGGCCGGTTCCCTGTCTGTGCCTCGATAAGTGCTGCCAGCCGGTCCATTCCCGAACGCAGGTCTGTGTATCCACAGACGATATAAACCGCTTTAAAGCAGGCGGCGTCATTGAGCATGCCGCACCACCTTAAGTACCTCTTCCAGAAGAGACATGGATGAGGATTCTGTTACATGGATGGAATATTCC
>NZ_CAJUPA010000080.1 GCF_910588395.1 uncultured Faecalibaculum sp.
AGGCCGCTCAAAACTGGAACCGCTGTACCCGTCGTCCACCCGTTCCGAAACCACCACAATATCCTCTTTGTCCTTCAGGAAATCTCTGATTAACTCTTTCTGATTAGAAATGCTGTTGCTCTCCGCCTTAGACGCGCCCGCAACATCGCCATCCTCCTTCGACAACCGGACATAGATGGCGGCATGATAGATCTTCTTGAATTGTTTGTTCTTCATGTGCTCCCGCTCCTTTCTAATTTGCCAGAATCACCTGCAAAATCAAAAAGGCGGATGCACTAACTTGTCCCTAAGACAATCATAGCGCCTCCGCCTAAAAAAGTCCACTGTTATTTTAAACATTCCGCAGCATATTTTCAAAAGCCTCTTCAAAAGAGCCCCCGTCCTCCGCAAACCGTACCTTCACCTTCATATCCCCCACACGCACCGCATAAGGATTCCCCACCGCTTCCAGATAAGCCCTCTTCCTTTCCTCCAGCGGCAGGCTCCGGTCAATCTCCACCTCCCGGATATCCACAAGCCCCTCCTTCTCCACAGTCCTCACATCCACGTCTTTCAGCGCGTCCAGCTCCATCACCGTCATAACCAATTCCCTTACCTTTCCAAAATTCATACCAACGGCATGGTATGTACCGCCGGGGAATCCCCCGGCCGACGCGCCGCCCAGACCTCAACAGCCCTCCGGCAGCATATAGCAAGACAAAAAAATAAGGCATCCCTGCCCCTCAACAAAAACGCCCTTACAGCCTCGTCACAAAATCCAGCGAAATCCACCCGTTCCGCTCCCTCTTATACGACTTCAAAAGCCCCCACTTCCCGGCTCCCTTCCCGTCCGCTTCCTCCACAACCGTAAACACACCCACACCCGTAAACAGCCCCGTCCGGGCAAAATCCGTCCCCGGCCCCTTACGGATATTCAGATCCGGGATATCCACCCGCACCAGATAAGAAGACTTCCCCGGCAGCCTCTCCATAAACATCACATACTCCGCATCCGCCGTGATAAAAAGCCCCGATTTCAGCCTGTACCACCGCCTGTCCGCGCTGATGCCCGTAACCGTATAAATCCCCTCATACACCACCTGGTCCACATTGTCCCCCATGCAGGGAGCAGTCCGCACATTCACCCCGTCCCTGCCCTTATAGAACACCTTCACAAACCCGGCCATAGGCTCCACCGGATTCCCCGGCACACCGCAACCGCTTCCGCCGCTCCCGGCCTCCCCGGTAATCTCCCTCAAAATCCCCAGGACCTTCTCCCCATACCCGGCTCCCGCAGCCCAGCCTTTCCCCTGGGGATTCTCCTGGACACCCAGCCACTCCACATAAGGCGCACACCCCCTTGCCACATACCTAAAGCGCGGGTCCACATTCCCATTCACCAAATCCTCCGTACAGGCATAGGCTTTCAAATGCTGCACCTGGCACCGGATACCAAGCAGCGCCGTATTAAAACACAGCCCCTTCACCCCGTTTTTCACCACGCCCATCCCGGCAAAATTATTCTGCTCCAAAGAGACCGCCGAACCCGAAAACGTAAAATTCCCCGTCTCCAGGCACGACTGGGCAAAAGCCACATCCCCTCTCACGCCCTCGGCCTCCCCTTCCGACAGATACAGCGGCACCATATCCAAAACCGACTGCGCCACCCCCGGATTCTTCCCCTTCACATACTCCCGCATCTGCTCCGCCGTCGCCACAGCCTTCCCCATAATCCTTGTAAGCCCGGAAACACCCGCGCCAGAACCGCCGTCCCCGCCGCTGTCATTCCCAGTCTCCGCACCGTCCATAGCCGCCCTGATATCCTTCCGAAACTGCCCCATAGACAGCCCAAACCGCTTCCAGATATGCTCCACGTCCCCGTGATTGCTTGCAATCCCCCTCCTATGCCCCTCGGAATGGGAAACCACAACCCCGTCCGCCAGAGGGTCCAGCCCAAACATCTGGCACAGATAAGCAAACAGCTCCACCGCATACCCATAAGCGGCAAGCACATGATCCCTCGTGCCTCTCCCGTCCCCGGTCTCCGTCCAATTCGCACCGCCCGTATACCGGATCGTGGCAGGCTCCGTCATCTCCAC
>NZ_CAJUPA010000081.1 GCF_910588395.1 uncultured Faecalibaculum sp.
GCTCACTTATGATACCACAGCCACAGGAGAATGCAACCACTTTTTTGTTCTTTTTGCGATTTTCTATCCCCTATTACTAATAAGTATAAACAGCAACGGTTCGTGCAACTCTTTCCTTTATCTCCTGAAGCCTCCAGCAATTTGAATTGAAGTCTCCCCCTCCCGTACTGCTCTGCTCTCTGCCATATTTCTCGTATCCGCCCCGGCCAGGACTGCCCGCAGTCCGCATCGGCAGGTCCGTTAAAAAACGGATCCAGTCTGAACCGGATCCGGCAAATGCGCCCTGTCTTTGGGAACAGGCAATGGTGTTTGTTATGTGAGGCAGAACAGGGCACAAGTCCTTACAGCTGTTCCTGTCTGGTGGCGTACATGTATTCGCTGATGGTGTCCTTGTTTCATGTCTCTGTTGACATTCAGGGTTCCATAAAACTGTCTTTGTGTCAATCCAGGCCACTGCCGATGGGGCTGCACCCTGTGCCGGGGCATTGCTGCGAAAGCGGGTACGAGTGCTGATTCACTCGGGAATCTGCAAGGCCTCGAAACTGAAGGGAATCTGACCGTCCATTGCCTGTCGCGCAACCACGAAGGGCATCAGGTAATAGGGAAAGTAGGTGATGCCATCCTCCGCAAAGATATTGGCTTCGCAGAACACCAGCCGGCGGCTGAAGTTCCAGCTGGGAACGTCCATGACGTTTTTCAGGGCTGCATGATTCCGGAAGCCCCGGCCGGATTTCATCTCGATCAGCGAAATCCGGGATCCTTCCTCCAGAACGAAGTCGATTTCCCCGTGTTTCCGGGATTTGTAGTAAAACAGGGTGTATCCATTGGCGCAGAGGATCTGAGCTGCCATGTTCTCCAGAAAGCCGCCCCAGTTGGTCCGGTGGCTGTTCTGGATGATTTCCAGAGAAACGCCTTTGTATCGGGAACAGAGCAGGCCGGTATCCAGGAGAAAAAACTTGAAGATGCTGCGTTTTTCCCGCAGCTGGAGTGGAAAGACCGGTTCCGTCACGTTGAGGCATGGCAGGGCGATGCCTGCTTCCGTAAGCCAGGCAAAAGAAGGCTCCAGGGTGGCATACCGTCCTTTTTCCCGGACGCTGTTGAGCATGAACCGGGAATTGGGTTTCATGAGTTCCGAAGGGATGCTGGTGAAAATGGTCAGGATCCAGGGCCTGTCGCGGATATCGGCATATTTGGCGATATCCTGCTGATAGAGGACCCAGAGAGAGTCCAGAAGGGTCTGCACTTCATTCAGGTCCCGGGTGTCTGCGAACCGCTGGACCACCGCCGGCATGCCGCCCACTGCCATATAGGTCCGAAACAGCTCCAGCATTTTTTCATGAAGGTAATCCGGAACCGGAACTGCCCTGGTGGCGCAGTCTTTCAGTGTTTCAATGATCTGCGGACTGATCCGACTGGCCCACATGAACTCTTCAAAGTCCAGCGGATAGAGATTCATCAGCTGTTCATAGCCCACAGGTACAGAGCGGATGTCCTTCAGCCGGACGCCCAGCAGCGAACCGGTTTCAACAAACCGGCATCTGGCGGATTCCACGAGAAACTTCACGGCGGTCCGCGCTTCCGGGCATTCCTGAATTTCATCGAAGAGTACCAGCGTTCTGTCCGAGTCCAGCTCTCCGGCGGGATTGCGGTAGGAGAGCTGCATCAGGATCTGAGCCGGGTCCGGCTGTCCCTGGAAAATCAGAGAGGCTGAAGGATCCGAGAGAAAGTTGAGTTCGATCAGATTCAGGTTCATTTCTCTGGCAAACTCCCGGACCAGCGTGGTTTTTCCAGTCTGCCGGGCGCCCAGAATGCACAGGGCTTTGTTTTTCTCCTGTTCAAACCAGTGTCTGACTTCCTGCATGGCTTTGCGTTTGAGCATCCAGTATCCTCCTTATCTGCAAAAGTGTCATTTTCGACACTTTTTCATCTGCATAAGTGCAGTATAAGACACTTTTGCAAATTTATCCTATATAACAAGAAAAAAAGGCGCTCTAAACTTTGGTGAGGTTCCGACTCTCACATCCTGTACACTT
>NZ_CAJUPA010000082.1 GCF_910588395.1 uncultured Faecalibaculum sp.
GAAGTCCTTGAACCGGCTCCGGGCCGTTGTAAAGTTAATCGCAATCATGCAATACACCCCTTTCATTCTACGCTCTATATTCTGTCCTGATTATTGTACCATATACAGCCACCTAAAGCAAGCCCCCAAAATCATCTTGCCCCCTGGAGCGTGGACATTTAGAGGGCAAAAAGCCCTTGATTTATGCGGCTTTCCGGGCGCAGTAAAGAGGGGGCTGGTATGTTTACCCTCGGAGGGCCGAAAACGGCTCCCAGAGCGTTACAGGGGCCTTTCCTGCCCTATTCCCGCCCTCCATCATGCAGCGCATTCAGAAGCCAGTCGCTCAACTCCTGGGACGGCTCAACCGGCACCGTAATGTGGCCATCCTTAAACCGCAGCGGCGGGGGCGGGCAGTCCCACCACTTCCGAATGGTCTTAGGGTCAAGGCCAGTGTCCCGGCGGCAGTCGGCCTTACGGCCCTTTGGGTGCTGCTGCCGCCACTCAAAAACAATCCCCTGGGCAGTCGGCCTGCCACTGCTATTCCACCAATTCCTGCCCTGGCGCTTCATCCGCATATCTCGGAGCATACGGGCTTCCTCCAGGTGTTCCCGCTGTTTCTGCCAATTCCGCTTATTGACCGGCATGGTCATCCCGGAGAGCCTTGCTATATCATCCCTGGGAAACGTCACATAGTCCTCATTGAACATCGAGAGAGCAGCCTCTACATCCTCCCTGGTGAAGCGGTTGACTTCCTCGATGCTCATTTCATCATAGGGCAGAAGCAGAGAATAGGCGTCCTGGCGTAGTTCGTCCTCCTCGATACCGCACTTCTTAGCATAGATCGCCAGGGTCATTACCCCATGATAGCGGTGGCCCACCCGGATCTCGTCCCGGATACGGCGCAGCCACCAATCATAGAGATCTCTTTTCACCGTCCAGCGGCCCCGCCGCTCCCCTTTCACAATCCGCCGCTCATACCAATCTGGATACTTCTCTTTAGCTTCAGCCAGGGGCATACTGCTCTTTCTCAAAATGCCCTCTAACTTCTGCCGCTCCCCGTTAGACGAGGGTATGTACTCCAAAAGGTCATCCAGCTCCACCCGATCACCGACCCGAAAGGCCACCACGGGATAACCCTTGCCCAGCTTCGTCCCAGAGCCGACCACCCGGAACCCCTGCATAAGCCCCTGCATCTGCGGCTGCTTGATGGAGGATGTGAACCTGTTCCAAATCTGCCGGGTAAGCGAATACTTCAACTCCTTCAGATAGTGCTGGTTCTGCGGATACATAGGAACCGGCTCGATCAGGACATAATACAAGTGCAGCCCCGTCCCGCTGTTCACCACAAAAGTGGCCTTTGGCAAAATCCCTTTATCCATCTGATGAAGTACGTCCCGGAGCTGAGGCATACCCACCCCATCCAGATCAAAGGCCAGAGCATAGAGGAACCGGGCAAACTTCCCCGACCGCTTCTTGCCGAAGTAGGATATAGGAGCCATTATAGTAAAATCTGTTTCCTTCAGCTCATCAAGCTTCTTCAGATCATCCGTGATAATGTACCGTTTGGCCGTACCGTCTCCCTCAATCTCCAGAGCAATACCGTTGACGGAGCCACCCTTACCAGGTAGATGGACGGCGATCCCGTTGGGCTTACTGTCCTCAAAGTGACCCTGCCGCTCAAAAGACCCCTCCGGGAAAATCTCCCGGTAAAATTCAAAAGGCGTAACCTGTTCTAAAAACTGCTCCAAGTGGGCATTCTTCTCCATATACAAAGCTTGATACTCTGACACTGTACCACGAAACCCATTTGACATAGAAGCACCTCCTACACAAAAAAGAAAAAGAAGCAAAAAGAAAAAATCCGCTGCGGCGGGGACGGGGGAGCCGCCTGCGGGCGGCAGGGGGGAAAGGGGGAGCCAAAGAGCGGCCCCTTCGGGGCCTTAAAGAGAAAGTCACCTCCCCCTTTCCCCCCTCGCTCCGGCTATGGAAATGATGGAAAACCCT
>NZ_CAJUPA010000083.1 GCF_910588395.1 uncultured Faecalibaculum sp.
CTCCCTATTTTGTCAAGTGATTTTCCTTAAAAAATCAAGGAATTTTAAGCTTTATATCTCAGATGAATGAGCCAAGGAGATGGACATTTCTCTGTATCTGGTACGAAAATAGAGGGTATAGGGTATACGAAGCAGAACGTCTTTGTTTTCGCTCTACATGGCCTTGTGTATACCCTTCCTTCTACGGCAGCGTACCTCCCGTGTCTACCAGGATCACCGTCTCGCGGGTCCTAACTTCCTTCGTTCCGCCTGTCCATAACCAGGGTGTCAGCTTAGCTCCTTTACAGGGTCCTGCCCTATGGAAAATATTCCTGCCGACTACTGGCTCATTCTTTGTTATAAGTCTTACTGTCCTGCATGGTTACCGGGCCGGCACCTTGCGGTGGACGTTTCGACCAGCCTGTTCCACATGTCTCCCAGCCTTCCCTGTCATGACCGGACTCAGCTCCCGGCGGCGTCTGCCAGAAGCTCAGTCCAGCCGTGGCAGGGTATTGTCTGTTCTTATTCCTGCTGTTATGCAGCCTGTACCTGCGGCCTCCTGATATCGCCCAGCAGCTTCCCAGGGTCATACTGGACACCCTTGGTAAGAATCGTGTAAAAGATCCTCAGCACCTTACATGCCACCGCTACCACCGACTGCATCTTTTTGAGCGGGTTCTCCTTCCGCGTCCGGTAATACTCGTGTATCTGGCGGAACTCTGCGTTCTTTCCCACCAGCGATATTGCGGCCTCGTACAGCACATATCTAAGGCGTTTCCGTCCCCGGTAACTGATACGGCTTTCCCCATTATGCTTACCGGAATCATTTGCCACGATGGCGTATCCCGCCAGCTTCTGCAGCTGTTTGGGGCTGTCGAAGCGTCCTATGTCCCCCACTTCTGCTATAAAGCCGCTGACCGTCACCATCCCTATCCCTTTGATCGCCAGCAGGTTGTCAATATATGGGATCTCCCTCAGCTTTTCTTCTATCCTCCGGAGCAGTTCCTCCATCCTTGACGCATATACATCCATGTCGCTCAACAGGTTCTTAAGCTCCATCCGCGCCGCTTCCGGCGCTTCCTTACTTCCGACGCTGTGCTCCGCAGCCGATACCAGGGTCTTTGCCCTCTTCATTCCGGCGCCCCTCAGCCTCGCGTCCCTCCAGATCTGGTTCACGCCTTCCGCCCCCAGCCTTATGATGTCTTCCGGCAGCGGCGCCTCCTTCAGCACCATCCTCCCGCTTACCGCCTTCAGGTCCCCGTAAACGTCTTTGTACTCTGGAAAGTAGATGGCGAACCATCTCGCCAGGCGGTTCTTGATCCTTGTGAGCTCCTCCTGCGTCTGGAAGCGCAGGTTCGATAAGCTCCTGATCTCTGCATAGATGCCGACCGGCATATAAGGGTATGAGAATCTCCCCTCGTTGACAAGCGCAGCAATCGTCTTGGGATCCTTTCGGTCATTCTTGTTGGGATTGTTGTCATCCAGCTCTTTGGATTTCTTCACATGATGGGGGTTCACATGCACCGGCCTCATGCCGTTGTCCTGCAGGAATTTCCCCAGGGCGAACCAGTAGTGGCCCGTCGGCTCCATGCCCGGAACCACAGCGGTCTTGCCATGCTTTTCTGCAAGTTCCTCCATCCATGCCTTGAGTATCTGAAAGCCCGCTTCCGTATTGCTGAATTCTAGCGGTTTCTTTGTGTACTCGTAATTTCGCCAGTCAAATGCCCTGGCATAATGGGTCTCGCTTCCCACATCAATCCCTACGATTAAAGTTTTTTCAGTTATGGATGCAATTTTTGCGTTTTGTGTGTTACAATTCATCTTGGATACCTCTCTGTTCAATAAGATTTTTACTAACCGTGCAAAGTCAGTAATCTTATTTTACTCTGAGGTATCTTTTTATCAACCACCCTTCTTGGAATTCCTTATATTTGAATTATACAGGAAGCTCCTT
>NZ_CAJUPA010000084.1 GCF_910588395.1 uncultured Faecalibaculum sp.
TTGCGCCGGTCTGAATCCCAAAATATTGGCAGACCGCGTAAGAGATGCTCTCGGCCTCCACCTCCTCGGTGCGCCGGTCCTTTTTATGGTCCTGCAAAAACCGCTGGGCGGTCTTTTCGCCGCCGTTAAAGTCCAGGCCGGATTCATCGGTCAGGGGGAGATACCCTTCCTCCGGCAGTTCCAGCGGCTTTGCGGTTATGACGGAACCGGCGTGGTTGACCATAACCCGTTCCTCTACCGCAACCGGCGCGCCGGGGTCATCATCGGAACCGCGCAGGTCATAACAAAACAGTCCGTCCGGCAGATCGTCTGCGGCAATCCGGTCATTGGAGAACAGGGCTGGCTGTCCAAACAGCTCCACTTCCTGATACAAGGGCGCGTCCGGGTTGTCCGGCACATCAAAGTTGTGCAGCTTGCTGTGGGCGATCTCATGGACAGCGGCGGAAACGGTCTGCACCTCGCTCATGCCCTGGCGGATGGCGATGCGCTGCTGGCTGGAAGAAAAATATCCGTCCGTATCCGCGTCCATTTCCTCAAACGCAAGGGGAACCGGGGCGGAGCGTTTCAGCGCCTCCATAAACGCCTCAAAGTGCCGGACATTCCCGAACAGGTCCGCCGCCAGGGAGGGCAGGGGCTTTCCGTCCGTCTGGCTCACATCAAACACCTTCACCGGACGGAACAGCGGGATTTCCACCTCTTTTTCCTCCATGACCACCCTGCCGTTTGCGTCCAGCATTGGCGCGTGGGTGTCCGGGTCCAGCTTCTGCTCCTCGATTTTCTTCTTATAGGGGGTGGGCGCGATGATGGTGATGCCGCGCTCGCCCTTCTTCACATGGCGCTCAAACTGGTTCTTCCACTTGTTATAGCCAGCCACAAGGGTTGCGTCCGGCTTCTGCATATAGATCAGCATGGTATTATTGACCGAGTAGCGGTGGAACCGGGACATCACCGACAGATAGCGCATATACTTTTCGCTCTCAAACAGTTCCTTGATGTTCTGCTCAATGCCCTCGGTGATTTCCCGCAATCGCTCCCGGTTGGTAGGTTTCTCTGCCATTTCCTTGTTTCTCCTTTCCAAATCCATGATTTTTGTTAGGTGTTCTGCAATCCATGTTTTTTGTTCCTCGATGCCATCCTCCATCAGAAAGTCCAGAAGATACTCCACATAGTCCTTTTGGTGCAGCGCCTCCACAAAAAGGGGGTGCGGCTCATCCTCCGGGGTCAGGGGCGCAAGGCCGGTTTCCCAGCCCCGCAGCAGATGGGCGTAGTCTGCCAGCGCGCGGAAACACCGCTGCTTGGATTCCCGGAACTTCTGCGCTTCTGACTTTTGACGGACATAGGTTTTCTTCGGGGGCGCCTGGCTGTCATAGAGCAGTCCAAAATCCTGGGCCAGTTTTTCCGCCGCCTCTTTGGGGGAGAGGTTATAAAGTCTGGCGGCAAAGTCGATCACATCACCGTCCGCCCCGCAGCCGAAACAGTGAAAGCGGCGGTCTAATTTCAGGCTGGGCGTCCTGTCATCGTGAAAGGGACAGCAGGCCATACCGTTCCGCTTTACCTCGATTCCATAGTGTTCCGCCGCTTCTCTGGTGGTGATGGACTGCTTTACCGTTTCAAAGACATTCCCGCCCATGCTTATTGACCGGAGGAGGATTTCAACGGCGGCTTATAGCCTGCGGCCCTGGCCCGTTCACTGGCGGCTTTGCGCCGCTTTTCGCTGTACGGCTCCCGGACCGATACGCAGCGTTTGGGGACAATGAAGTTGTGGGCGTCCTTCTTGATGATCTGCTCCGGGTGTTTTCCGGCAAGGCGGTTCAGTTTTTTCATCAGCTTTGGGTCATGGGTATAGACCTGGGCGGCAGGCTCCGCCTGGTTGTAGAGGAGGATGGTTTCCTGTTCCA
>NZ_CAJUPA010000085.1 GCF_910588395.1 uncultured Faecalibaculum sp.
GTGGAAGCCATGCAGAAACGGGAGTATGTGGGTTATCTTTTAGACACGCTGCTGACCGGGACAAAGGAGGAAAAAGCCGCCGTTATCAAGGGGCATGGGAAGGAGGTGGAGCGGATTGAGCGGAGGGTATCAGAGTTTGCCGGCGGCGGAAAGACAAGCCGGGGAAACCGCCACAGAGAGCCGGAACGGTGAAAAGACGGTTGCCGAAGTCCGGCAGATGCTGGAAACCACGCAAAAAGGGCAGACCGCCAACACGCCGGGGAATTACAAGGCGGTATTTTTATATGACCCGCTGCTTAGTGGGGCGTTCAGCAATAACCTTCTGACTGACCGGATTGACATTGTGAAGCCCCTTGGCTGGTATCGGGACGGGAGCCGCCTGACGGACGTGGATATTCAATATCTGGTTCTATACTTGGAGGAACACTACGGGCTGACCTCGGAAAAGCGGATTGAGGGGGCTATCAAGGTCGCCGCCAATGAATACCGGTATCACCCTGTCCGTGATTATTTAAACAGCCTGCAATGGGACGGGACGGAGCGGGTGCGCTATGCCCTGCGCCATTTCCTCGGTGCGGAGGTGAGCGATTACAATTACGAAGTCCTCCTGCTGTTCATGCTGGGGGCAGTGGCACGGGTATTCAAGCCGGGGACAAAGTTTGAGGTCATGCTCTGTCTGGTGGGCGGTCAGGGAGCCGGGAAGTCCACCTTCTTCCGGTTCCTTGCTGTCCGTGATGAGTGGTTTTCCGATGACCTGCGGAAGTTAGACGATGATAACGTATACCGGAAGCTGCAAGGGCATTGGATTATTGAAATGTCGGAAATGATTGCCACGGCGAACGCAAAGAGCATTGAGGATATTAAGTCCTTTTTGAGCCGCCAGAAGGAAACCTACAAAGCCCCCTATGAAGTCCACCCAAAAGACCACAAGCGGCAGTGCGTGTTTGCCGGGACTTCCAACACGCTGGACTTCCTGCCCCTTGACCGCACCGGGAACCGGCGTTTCCTGCCGGTGCAGGTGCAGGCGGAAGCGGCGGAGGTTCACATTCTGGAAGATGAAGCCGCTTCCAGAGCCTATATCGGGCAGATGTGGGCGGAGGTCATGGAGGTTTACCGGAAGGGGGATGTAAAGCTGAAACTAAGCCCGGCAATGGAGCAGTATCTGAAAGAACACCAACGGTCATTCATGCCGGAGGACACCCTAGCCACCCGGATTCTGAACTTCTTGGACGGGTACGGCGGGAAGATGGTATGCTCCTTGCAAATCTACCATGAAGGGCTGGGACACCCGGCTTATGAGGAACCGAAGCAGTATGACATCCGTGATATTAATTCCATCATGAAGAACTATGCGGCGGGCTGGAAAGCCTTTGAGAATCCCCGGCATTTCCCTCCGCCCTATAACCGGCAGAAGGGCTGGGAACGGGTGGAGCCGCCTGACAACGGAGGGCATGGAAAATCAGGTTTCCAGCCTTTGCCCGAAGGGGAAGCCGTCCAGCTTGGGCTGCCGGAGGAATGGCTGGAAGGGGGAAAACCGTAGCCGGTTGCCGGCTGGTTGCCCTTCCCGTTGTCAAGCCCGTTGCCGGGAAGCCGCCTAACAAATGCCGTTTTTCAGGGCTTTTTCTTTCCCTGACAACGAAAGCAACGGAAAAACAGAAAGAAAATCAATCAGAACAGAAAACGGAAAGCCGGGTTTTGTGTGCGG
>NZ_CAJUPA010000086.1 GCF_910588395.1 uncultured Faecalibaculum sp.
GGCATAGCGTTCATCCAGCTGGTTGAAATAGACAACTTCCGTGCTGCCATCCGTAAAGCGTACATCACCCAGGGAGGGGATGCTGTTCCCTTCCCAGTTTTCCAGGTTCTGGACCAGCCCGTCGCCAAGGAAGAGGCTCAGGTTCTGTGCGTAATCGGCGGCAAGCTCCCTTTGTTCTTCCGTGAGGGAAAATACCTGGTCGGCAAAATAATCTTCCCCGTTATAGGAAATGGTATAGATCATCCATTTTTCGGATACGGTAGTCTCTTCCCCGGTTTCCGGGTCCTCCACCGTCTTTTCACGGATCTCCTCGGTCCGCTTATAGGAGTAAAGGTGGGATTTCCCACGGCGCATGACAGCCGCCATGTCCGCAATGGAGATATCCGCAAATTCCTTATCCTTTGCCGCGCAGTACTGGGAGACAAAAAGGTTGGCATTGTATACGGGGCTTGTCTCATAGGGATTGATGACCTCCATTTCATCCCCGTCCGAGGCGGCAAAATCCCGCCCGATCCGTTCCATGACATCTTCCATGCCTTCCCCCAGGATGCTGCTGATGGTGAAGGTGATGGTGTTGGCATTCTCCACAACAGCGGCCTCACTGTTCAGGATGGGGTTTTCCGTGTCAGCGGGGGAAAAGGCGGAGGAAAAGCCGTCAAAGATCAGGCCGGGGAGCATCAGCACAAAAAGCACCGGGAGCAGTAACAGGACAGCGGCGGCTGCCAGGAACTTTCCGACAAACTTACGCCCTTCCCATAACGCCCCTACAGCTGCGCCGTATGGCCCGCCCACGGCGGCACCCTTTGCGGCCCCGGACACCGCCTTCCCCGCTTTTACGGCGCCCCTGGCAAGGTGTGCCGCAGACGCGCCGGTCTCAAGGGCTTCTTCCAGCCCGTTCTTCTGTCTTTCTTCCATTTATAGCCTGTCCTTTCTTTTGGGCGCCGGGGGCATTTTTTTCACAATGGATTCCTTATAGGCGATGGAGCCGTCCGCCGCCATGTAAGGGGATTTTTCCACGGCGTCCTGTGCGTACTGTTTGTACCAGGAAGTGCCGTCCACGGCCTGCACGGTAGCATAAGCCCCCTCCGGCGCAGCGTACTGGTCTGCGTGGTACATGCCGAAGGAAATACCTTCCGGGTGTTCCTCCGAGATCTCCGTGCCGGTGATGCGCCCGCCCCCGATTTCCACGCCTGTAAAGGATGGTACATGCTGTGCGCCTTCCTCCAGGGCGGCATAGCCCATGTAGGAATGGAGGGCCTGGGCAGCCTTTTCCCCGGTCATGGTGCCCATGGAGGAAATATTTCCGGCTGCTACTGTGCCGATGACGTTATTGGCAAAATCGCCGCCCTTTGCAACGGAAGATGCATACATGTTCCCCCCGATGCCGGCGGATATGGCGGACGCAAACCCGCCGATACTGCCGCCGGGAGCCTTTCCGCCCTGTCTGTTTGTTTCCGTGTGGGAGGTGGCTGTGCGGATGGCGCTGTTTGTGACCTGCCGGCTGACTACCCCCGCAAGGCCGCCTGCCATAAACCCGCCCGGACTGCCGGGGCTTCCGGGTGAGCCGGAGCCGTTATTTACATGGGAAGAGCTGCTGCTGTGGCCGCCGCCGAAATGCTGGCGGGAGAAGTTGCGGACAGCGCCCACGCCCCTTGCGGCGATCATGGCCTCCGCGATCATGG
>NZ_CAJUPA010000087.1 GCF_910588395.1 uncultured Faecalibaculum sp.
AAGCTCTGCCTTATCACAGGGCGTACAGACATGAGGCTTTCGGTCAATGGCCTTATGTCGATCCTCCGGGATCATTACCAAATGGATCCTTACGCAAACACACTGTATCTTTTTTGCGGCAGGAAGACAGACCGGCTCAAAGCACTGTACCATGATAAAAACGGTTTTGTTCTGCTTTATATGAGGTTGGACTCCGGCCGTTTTCAATGGCCGCGTAATGCCTCCGAAGCACGGATGCTTACCCGGCAGGAATACCGATGGCTTATGGAAGGGCTTTCCATTGACCAGCCCAGGGCGTTACGTCCATCACAAAAAAGGGATTTCTAGACCGTATTTGTGAAAAACAGAGAATTTAAAACTCTTTTTTCTGCTCTTAGGAGCCGGAAAAAGAAAAGTTATCCACACAACGGCAGATTTTCAGGAGGCTTATCCACAAATAGCTGCCTGACGGACAGTTTCTGTGAATAAGGATCCTGCCATTTGGTGGATAAGTCCGCATTTTCAGAAGTGATCCACACATCAGAAGTCCGTCAAAATGCCGATGGACGTATCCGGGCCAGTTTGCAGACTTCCATGTTTTCCTCTATAATAAAGGGAACGAAAACAGAAAGGCGGGTCAGACTGTGGAGGAATATAAAGACGATTTGATCGAATTCCTGCAAAAAACAATTGAACAAAAGAATGCACAGATCCAGGAGCTCCAAAAAACCATCCAGGAACTAAACGCTACGGTTGCGAACCTGAATGAAACCATTGCGGAATTCCAGAGGAAATTTTTCGGCACTTCCAGGGAAAGGACCGCCGGCAGGGCTGCCCAGGAGGAAGCAGGGCAGGAAGAGCCGACGGAGAAATCCACTGTCCGCAGCCATACCCGCCGGAAACCAAAAGCCAAGCGGGAAGATCTCTACAAAAACCTGCCGGTCAGGGAAGTACACTGTGCGATGCCGCAAGACCAGAGGCTTTGTCCGGATTGTGACGCTGCGATGGAGACCATCGGATGGCAGTTTGTACGTGAGGAACTGCGGATTACGCCCGCAAAGGTAGAACGGATCCGATATATGCAGGAAGTCCTTGCATGTCCGGTCTGCCGTGAGGAAGATACCGGCACGATCGTCAAGGCGCCGGTACCGACTGCCCTGCTGGCACACAGCCCGGCTTCCCCGTCTATGGCAGCCTTTGTCATGTACCAGAAATTCCTGAACTCGGTTCCCTTTTACCGCCAGGAAATGGACTGGCTCCAAATGGGTGCCCCGCTTGCCAGGGAGACGACCTCAAACTGGTGTATCAAATGCGCGCTGGCCTATTTCGAGCCTGTTTATAACCTGCTCCACGGATACCTGATCAAACGGGATCTCCTCCATGCGGATGAGACCGTCTGCCAGGTCCTCCATGAGGAAGGGAAAGCGGCATCCTCAAACTCTTATCTGTGGATATATCTCACCGGCAACGACGGCCAGCCGCCCATCATCCTTTATGATTACCAGCCCGGGAGGGCAGGTGAATATGCGAAAAATTTCCTGGAAGGGTTCTCCGGACTGTTGGAGTGTGATGGCTATACCGGCTACAACAGCGTGGAGAATGTGACCCTGGTATGCTGTCTTGCCCATTGCCGGAGATATTTCTTCGAAG
>NZ_CAJUPA010000088.1 GCF_910588395.1 uncultured Faecalibaculum sp.
GTTACTATTCAGTCATAAAGGCACATTTATAAGGCACACAGTTAAAAAGCTGGTGTGCCTTCAAAAACTTTTTGTATATTTTCCAGTATTCTCATACCTTTTCTTTTGTATGTTTCCACTACACTTATTATCTTGCAATACATTTCATTTCCACTGTATTTACGGAATCCTCCTGATATTTTCTGGCGGTTTTTACATTTCCGCAGGTCTCTTTCGCTCATATTGTTTTCAAATGGTACTGAAAAATTGTGCATGAACAAAAGGTGGTTCTCTTTGTATTTTTCAAGCCGTACAAGCAGTGCTTTTTCTTCCTGTTTTGCAATTTTTCCTTTAACAGTTTTATTTTGCTTTCTTCCATCTGCCAGTATTTCATCATATCTTTTTTCATATTTGGATATTTCTTCATCTGTAAAAAATGTCCCTTCTGAAATATGTTTTTTTCTTCTGTCGTTTATACCACATAGAAAAGCTGACATCCCTGATGCCCATTCTGTACCAGCTTCTTCTGTATTCTTTTTCAGATAACGCAGCAGATGGACATTGCATTCACCATGTCCTTTACCATAATGGTATAATGCCGTTTCATGGTCATGTTCCAGTGTACCTGCATATGATTTAAGAAAAGATATTTTATCCAGTGCGTTTATACTTTTTTTCTCCATTGCTGTATATAATACAGCCTTATTGCTGCTGAAATTGCGTATATAACACTGTTTCCCGTCCACTGTCACTACTGTTGCATCAGTACATATAGTTTCTTCATTTAAAAGTTCATTCCCAATCTGCTTTAAGTTTTCTTCTGCTTTTACAGAAAAACTTTTACAGAAGCTGTATATACTTCCAGAAGAAATATCAAGAGTGTTTCCGGTTAATGCATTAATGGACTGGCATATCCTTTCATTGGACATTGCCCCCTCTGCATATAAATCCACAACCACAGACTTTAAAAAAGAACCATATATAACATTACTTCTATACTCTGCTGGTATATTAATTTTTCCATTTTCATCCTCATAAATCCTTATTTCGTTTATAACCGGAACAACTTCAAAATCAAGTATGTATTTTACAGCATAATTCCCATATCCTTTTCCAATTATTGTGGTTTTATGTGAATATTTTCCTGTGCCAAGCTTTTCTTCTATGTCTTTTTTCGTAAGGGTTGTTCCTGTGTGCCCTTTCTGTCCTCCTGGTTTTTTAACACTTTTTCTCCTGGAACTGTACTGGTTTGCACTCTGGCATTTCTGGTCTGTGGATGGCGGCATTGAAGAATTGGTACTGTTATTGTTTATTATCCTTTTAAGGCGTTCATTATCATCTGACAGGATTTTTATCTGCCGGTCTTTTTCATCTATTATATTTTCAAGACTGGAAATTTTTTCATTTAATTTTATTACTTCATTTTTATATTCTTTTTTTTCATTTTTAAGTTCTTTTTCAACAGATACAAGGCGCTCCATAACTTCCATAAGTTGGTTATATATACTTTTTTCATAATTTCCTCCCATTTTGAAACGCCTCCTTTCTGCTTTTTTCTCATGTATCTATATTAACATAAAACTATATGTTTTGGCAAAAATTATTTATTTTTATACCCTAAAGCCTGAAT
>NZ_CAJUPA010000089.1 GCF_910588395.1 uncultured Faecalibaculum sp.
CTTGTGAGTTGAAAGTTTGTAGCACTATGAAGCCAGACAATCCCACGGTTCTTCTGGTGCTTCCGGCAGTCCCTGAATTATCTGCGTTATGCATAATTCGGGCTTTTGGCCTAAAAGGCGGAAAAAATGTTTCCGGAAATAATGCATGAGTGCTGCCTCAGAGACCCTTCCCCTGGATGGCGTCCTCTGGTAGCGGATCTGGCCGGAACTTACCTTCCCAATAAAGTGGATGGAAATGCTCTGCAGAATCCCCATCGCAATACAGGACAGGGCCATATGCATCTCAATGGCACGGACGGCCTCCAGCACTTTCCGGCGGGGCCTTTCACCCTCCACCTGCTCCATGGGCGTAGGCTCCCCTTTCTTCTGGTAGTAGTTCAGCTTCGGCATGTACTTTGACCAGAAGTGGTAGCAGAACGCCCCAATCTGCTGCTTCAGTTCACGGAACGTGCATTCAATCCGGAACCGGTAGCTGTAGAGCCGGATGATGGACAGCGGCTCCAGAGCCAGGCTGGTGCTTGCCAGGATGCCCTGGACGCCATCCATCTCCACCAGCACGAACCGCAGCTCCTGGTACAGCTTCTGGCCCCACAGCAGGTCGATGCAGTAATAGCGTATGGCCTCCTTTTTGCCATAGAGCTCTATCTCTGCTTCCTGGAACTGTCCTTTATGGGAGCCGAACAGCTCTTTGAGGCGGACAGCGGCCCCCTTCTTAGGCGGCCGTCCCCTCCCGGGTCTGCGGGGGCCGGGCTTCTGGTATGCGGTGCAGGACTTTTTCGCTTTTGTGACGATCTCCATATGCACGCTCCCGCTGCCATTGAGCTCCTTCAGCTTCTCAAGGGCCGGCACTGTAAGGAAATACCTGTCCAGCAGGAGCAGGGAGTCCCCAAAGGTATGGGCAGCGTGCCAGGCGTCCTCCACCATCTGGACTACATGGGAAGCAGCCGAAACAGATGCCCCTTTCCATTCCCTGGCAGCCTGGAGCCCGTCATGGAGCCGGATGCTTAAAGGGATGCAGGCCCATCTGCGGACACTGCCGGCCAGGATGCCAAGGCCGCCGAACATATGGCCGTGGATGAATTCCGGCTTCGCGGAATTCTCCGATTCCTGGAAAAGCTTCTTTACCCCCGGCATGCGCCGCCCTTCCTTGGACTGCTTGACGCCATCGCCCACAAGGACATGGAGGTTCCCTTCTTTATAAAGGGGCGCATACTGCTTTACGGCACAGAACCAGCGTTTCCGGATCTCCTCCAGCGACCAGGAGGATGCCCTGAAGAAATGCAGCATGGAATCGTAACAGCCAGGATGGAGCGCAAGGTCACGGATTATGGAGGTGACCCCAAGCTTATCGGAGCGGAGCATAAGCCCTACAGTTATGACGACAAACCAGCGGAAAGCGGATTTGCGGGAAAAACAGGTTTCAAAGTGGCATAGAATGTTTTCAATAAAATTTAGCATAATGTATGGTCATCCACCAGAAAGTATGGTAAACTCATACAGTGAATAGCACTTCTGGTCGGATGGTATCTCTTTCTTTGTGGTGATTAAAGAATACCATAATCCATACCATAAGCGCTATTCTTTTGTTGAAAACTTTTAACTCTCAAG
>NZ_CAJUPA010000090.1 GCF_910588395.1 uncultured Faecalibaculum sp.
GAAATGGGAAGTGAGGAAGATGGTCAGCCCTTCACCCTTTAAATCCTCAAGAATCTTCCACACCGTCCGGCGCGCCCTTGCGTCCAGCCCTGTAGTCAGCTCGTCCAGGAACACAAGCTCCGGGGTCGGTAGCAACGCCAGAACAATAAACAGCCGTTGGCGCTCCCCGCCGGAAAGACTTTTTACGGCATGACCTGTCTTATCCCCGATTCCGAAACGTTCACACAGCTTCCGCCAGTCTGCCGGCCTCTCATACAGGCAGGCGGTTTCCCCGCAAAGCTCGGATACCCTGATTTCCGGCTGGTAATCCCCTTCCTGAAACTGGACGCCCACTTTCTGAAATACAGCGCGCCGGTCCTTTTTGGCATCCCGCCCCAATACCAGGGCGGTTCCGCCATCGGCCTGTTCCGTTCCCAGGATGCATTCGATAGTGGTACTCTTTCCGGCGCCGTTTGCCCCCAACAGACCAAAGACCGTTCCGGCCTTGACTGACAGATTCAAGCCCTTCAACACAGTTCTTCCCTGATAGCTTTTGGTAAGGTCCGTTGTTTTAACAGCCTCTTCTGTTTTCTTTCTCGTTTCGCTCATCTTATCCTCCTTTTCCGGTAACGGTATGCACCGCTACTGCTGCTTTTTAATTGCCCGAAGCTCGATGTATCCCCTCTCCCCTCTGGGCTCCAGCTGGATGCGGGGGCTTTCCTCGTCCCACTCGTATCCGATCACAGACGGGTCATAATGGTCGATGGCATATTGTACGGCAAGAATCGCCTGGGAATAATCTTCCTCCCGGAAAGGCTCCCCCTGGACCGCCAGATACTCGGCGGCAGGCAGGGAAATGACATCAAACCCCTGCGGGATTTCCCCATGGTAATCCGCCTCTGCCTCCACGCCCTGTACATAGGTGGAAGTGCCGGGCTTTTTATAGGCTCCCGGCAGCCACAGGCAGACCGGCTCCCCGCAGAGGGAATCCATGCTTTTTAATATTCCCCAGACCTCACAGCTCACTTCGTCACAGTATGCAAAATAATCTTCCGCTTTTATTCCTCGTTTGATGATGACCTTTCGCTCCGGTTTTTGGATCACCTGGATAAATACGCTCTGGAGATTTTTCATTTCCATATCCAAAACATCCTTTCTCAGTTCTCCGAATTTCACGCCGTATGGGATAAACAGGGCAATGGGCACCGGATCCTTCAGATATTCCCCCGGCCTGCAGCCGAATTCCCGGTAAAAGGCACGGATATACCCGTCCACACTGCC
>NZ_CAJUPA010000091.1 GCF_910588395.1 uncultured Faecalibaculum sp.
GCCAAAACTTCCTGCATCGCCTCGGAAGGAAACTTCCAATCTAGAACTTTCCTCGGGCGATTATTGAGTTGCCATTGAGCTTTGTCCACTTCCTCGTCTGAGACCTTCGTGAAATCCGTCTTCTTCGGGAAGAATTCCCGGATAAGTCCGTTCATGTTCTCGTTAGTGGGTCGCTGCCAAGGGGAATGCGGGTCGCAGAAATACACCTCGAAGCCTGATGCGAGTTTGAACTTCTCCACGCACGCCATCTCTGATCCCTGGTCCCATGTGAGCGTGCGCCTGAGCTCTCTTGGGATCCCTTCCACCATTTGCGCCATACGCTCTGCGACCGTGTCTGCATCATGGCAGGTGAGCCTCGACATCAAAAGGAAGCGCGAGCGCCTCTCCACAAGGGTGATAAGGCAGCTTGAAAGGTCGCCTCCGATGATCAGGTCGCCTTCCCAATGTCCGGGGATGGAGCGATCATCGGCCTCGGGGGGCCTTTTGGATATGTGGGCGTCCTTAAGCCAAGGCCTGTTCTTGCAAGGGAGCTTGGATGTCGGCTTGCGTCCGTGTCGCTTGGTACGCAAGGAGCACTCGATGCCGAGCTCGTGGCGCAGGGTCCCATAGCCTTGGACGTAGAGAGACTGATATATCGCTTCGTGGCTTATGCGCATCCCTCCATCATCCGGAAAGTCCTTCTCGATCCTCTTGGAGATCTGCTCGGGCGACCATCTGCTTGCAAGCATCTGCAGCACGTAGGCCCTAAGGGGGCCTTTGGCATCGAGCTTGCGGGGTTTGGGTCTTTTTGCTTTTGTCTTCGCATCCAGCTGGGCGCGCCTTGGATCGTAGGGTTCCTGCGTCCGCGTGAGCTCGCGGGCGACGGTCGTCCTGCTGATGCCCATTCTAGCAGCAATCTCTTGCTTGGTGCGTCCGACATCGAGAAGGGCTGCGATAAAACAGCGATCTTCGTATGTGAGGCGCTGCTTGGGCGAGGTCCGCGCACACGGAATCGGGTTGTCTGGGATGTCCATCGTAAGCACCATCCGATCCGGAGGGCGATCCATGTGGCTCCACTTTAAAACAGCTCCTCGGTCGACTCCAGTGCTTTTTGCGCATTCCCTTATCGAGTCTCCCAGTCGAAGCCTCTCTTTGACCGCCGTCCAATCATCTATGGAATATCTAGACATTGCACCACATCCTTCC
>NZ_CAJUPA010000092.1 GCF_910588395.1 uncultured Faecalibaculum sp.
ACCGTTATCTGACCGAAGCAGAACGGGAACAGTATGAGAAAATCCAGGCAGAAAAGGAACTGGCAGAGGCGGGCATTGTAGAATCACAGAGCCAGCCTGCTCCTGTCCATGAAACCGAAACAGAACCGCCCCAGCCCGCGCTGGAAGAATTGCTGGAACAGTACAAGCCGGTTGTGACCGCCGCCATCATGGAGGATACGGCATACCGCAACGCCTGCGGCCATACTGACCATGAAAACGCTGTGATTGAGGGCAACGCCGCTGTGCGCCGCGCGGTTCTTGGCTCCGGTGATTTGCAGCTTCTCAAACAGTATTCGGATGTGCCGGAGTTCCGCCACCGCCTGCATCAAGAGGTGATTGCCGAAACCTATCCAAAGCTCCATGAGCTTCTGCGCCCTCTCTCCCAGGACGATATTGACGAAGCCCTCTGTGCATGGAACGGCGATATGGACAGCAAACGGGCCGTAGTCCGCTATATGAAGGAGCATGGGCGGGAAAAAGATACCGCCGCATGGCTGTCCAGGGAGTACGGCGGTCCTGAACATACAAACCTGTTTATTGTCCGCGCCGGAAGCCCCGAAGAAATGGAACTGCCCTGGCCCAAGGTACAGCGCCGGATCGCCCAGCTTATCAAAGAGGACCGCTTTTTTACAGAGGCAGAACGGGATAATCTGGACGATATAGACCCTATCGCAATCCGGGAAAATCTGGCCCAGCGCGGCATTGTAAACGGGCAGGTAACAGAACCGGAGAAGCTGGACAATGACCCCTTTATCCAGCAGGTCATGGCTGATGTGGAGCGGCTCACAGAGGACGAACCGCGCTTTTCCGTTGTTATGACCAGCGATGCGTTTCCCGACCCGGAAGATGCGTTTGCTGTCTGGGATAATCAGACCAATGATTACTATACCGCCTCTGATGGAACGGTACGGACATTTTCAAGAGAAGAAGCTGCGGAGCAATTCCTGGCCGGGCTGGAACCACAGGAGATAAATGCAGCCCGGCAAGAGGAACCGGCACAGGAAACAGCCGCACCCGCTGCGGACGAACCGGGAACACTTCCCCGCGACCCGCTGGCATCGGCCTATGGCGTAGGGGATTTTGTTTTTCTGGAAAATACCGAGTACCGCATCACCGATTTGCAGCAGGGC
>NZ_CAJUPA010000093.1 GCF_910588395.1 uncultured Faecalibaculum sp.
CTGGACATTTTCCCACAACGGAGTATATTAGATGTATAATCCGAAGGAGGAATGTCTTTATGAAACTAGAGATAAGCATCAAATTCATTGATGAAAATGGCATGGAAGCAACCAAACCAGTGACGGTGGATACTTCGGTTCCTGATTTTGATGACTTCCATGATGTAAATGATTTCCTGCTGGTCTTCGACCAGCTTGAGAAAGCCGGACTGAAGCTGCGCAACGAGTCATTTTCCACCGCATTGGCCCAATATATGGAAACGATGTCTAAAAAAAACTGCACGGACAGCAAAGCACCCAAAAGACTGCCTCATACGTAATGGAGTCGGAAGCTGGACGGCTCCATCTGCACCTTTCTGCATCGCCTGGCTCCCCTTCGGTCTTCCCGGCAGTCTCCCCAAGGGAACGGCTCCAGACCTTGTCCTATGAGGAGCTTTCCACACGGCTGTGCAGCCTTGTAAGCTACCGCTGTGCCGCAGACATACTGAACCGTATGCTCCACCGCAGCCAGGGGACGGACGGCATCTGCCTGCGGACCCTGGCCGACTCCGTGGACAGGGAAGGGGCCCGGATAAGGGACTTTCAGGAACGCTTTGCTGAAAAAGCCCTAAAGGAACATGGCTTCGATCCCGTCAGCTGCCTTCCCCAGGCAGCCCTCCCATCGGAATACGTTCGCCCAGCCGTGCAGGACATGCCAGAAGAAAAAGTGGCAAAAGCAATCGAGCGCTGCAACGCCACCAGGACGGGACAGGAGCGGGTCGATGCTGCCCGGCTTCCGGGACGGTTGGAAGACCCTGCGGAGACTGCCTATATATCCATCGATGACATCGGCGTGACCCGACAGAAGGAAAGCCGGAAACCCGGGAGCGGACGGGAAACAAAATATGTGGAGAATACAGTCGTCCATGTCGCCCATGGAAGCGGGAGGTACATCCTGGCAGGGGTAGGGATGGAGGGGATGTTCCGCCTCCTCATCGCCTTCCTTCTGTCCAATGGCCTGATGAAGGGCCGGAACCTGGTATTCTTTACAGATGGTGCAAGCAACATCCGCAGCAGCCTGGAAAGGCTGTTTCCATACCGCCCATATACAGTCATCCTGGACTGGTACC
>NZ_CAJUPA010000094.1 GCF_910588395.1 uncultured Faecalibaculum sp.
GAATCCGGCGCTGGATCTGGGGGATGTGCTGACGTTTACGGGCGGGCAGGCGGACGGGGAGCAGATGACTTGTATCACGTCTTTCCAGTGCAGGATTGGCGGGAGGCAGAGCCTGAAATGTGTGGGTAAGAATCCCAGGCTGGCCCAGGCGAAGTCTAAAAATGACAAGAATATTTCCGGGCTTTTGAACCAGATTGAGGCCGGGAAGGTGGGGATTCATACGTTTACCAATGCTTCTGCTTATGTGGTGGCGGAGGACAGGGTGCGGGTGATCAGTATTGAGTTTGCGGCGAAGGAAGAGACCCATGTGCAGTTTTTCGGGCAGGTGGTTTTGGATGTGAGGGCGGCGCAGGTGGAGCGGAGGGCTTGTGCGTCCGGGAGTGTTGTGGTCCCGGTTCCTGTGGCGGGGGCTGGCGGAGGAACGGGCGGCGGAGTGGCTGTTGGTGCGGTTTCCGGTGACGGAGAAGAGGCCGGGAGTGCCGGGGATGATGGCGGAACCGGGGAAAGTACGGAGAATGTCACGGTGGAGGTGGAGCTTCCTGTCATTTGGACGGAGGACGGGCAGGCGGCTGTTTTTGTTACTTATGAGTTGAATGATTCAGAGATTCTGGCTCACCGGCCGGTGGAGACCTGGGGGAGCGGGAGGCATATTCTGTCTTTGTATTATCCGATTGATGGTCTTGTGCCGAATATTACCAATACGTTCAATGTGTATCTGCGGATGGAGGGCGGCACGGGGAAGATTGAGACGGGCGGGTGTATTGCTTCTATCAGCGGGCAGGGGATGGCCGCGGCGGCTGCCTGGGACGGTACGGTTACGGTAGAGGAACCTATGAGGCGGTTTGCTTTGGGCGGCGGCCTGGGGATGAAGGTGTTTGCCGGGGATATGGGGATTGAGACCATGGAGCTGGTGCAAAGGAGTTATGGGGACAGTATGGGGAAGGTATTGATCGGGGCTTTTGGGAAGCCTTTTGAGATTGGTTAGGAAGGAGTGGGCGTGTATGAAACTGAAAGGGACAATGGTTCTGGAA